>NZ_JBAKHX010000005.1:0-231167 GCF_036906915.1 Micromonospora sp. CPCC 206061 | reverse complement strand
TCGCTGACCAGCAACGACTCAGAACCGATCACACTCGCGTGCCTACGAACTGCGGAACTCGGGTTAAGATGTCGCGTCCCGGGCTGGCGATCCACTCCTGCAGCACCTCGCGGGCATAAAACCGTACGCCGTCACTGACCTCGAAGCCCGGCTGCGCCATACCAAGGCCGAACATGGCTTGGCCGTCGCCCGGCCGCGCCGCCCGGACGTGCACCGGCTGATTCATCCCGTTCTCAGGTGTCGCAAACATCGGCCGTGATGATAGCCGTTCATGGCAAGGCGGCTTGGCCTTGCGCCGAACCCTCCGCTTCAGGCCGAGCCGAACCGGACCACCACCATGCTCGCCTGCCCTAGGATCGGGCCGCCCGGACGTGCGTCTGGTATCGGAGGAAAGCCGTGGGCTACAAGGAACGACGGGTCAAGATGATCGCCACCCGGGCAGCGCCGCACCTGGAGCCCGGTGAGCAGGTCCAGACGGGATTCGTCACGGTGACCGGTTCGGGGATCTTCACGGTGCCGGCGGAGACGTTGGTGGTCACCGACCGCGCGATCCTCATCGTGGGCCGCGGCGAGGTGCGGCGCGTGCCGCGCGACTTCTGGTTCGGCAAGCCGAGCGGGATGTATTACAAGATCGAGCTCGACCGCACGTACAAGGTGCACCGGCAGTGGTACCAGGAGGTCATCGCGGCTGACGAGGCGCTGCGCGAAATGCAGACCCACGACGACCCGGCGGCCGGCGAGCACTGAACCAAACCCGGATAGCTTCCACCTTGGACCGTTCCGGTACTTGCGGCGTCGATGACGAACGCGATCGAGCGTTTCCCTCCGAGCCCGAGGCCGGCGACCCGCTCGCACGCTCCTCCTACCTGCACAAGCGGGCTTTTGCTGACTTCTTCACCTCCTGAAACTCTCCGGAACAGTTCCGGAAATTGTTGACAGCGCGACCAGTCGGTATCGATACTGCCCCTTAAAAGACATACATAAATGCCGATCGCCTGACATCAAGCACTGAGGAAGGTCCCGTGAACAGCAGCCTGAGACAGCGCAAAAAGGTGACTAGCATAGCTTTGCCAACGGCGGTGTTGCTGCTGGTAGGCGGCGCTGTGGCGGTCCAGTCCATCGGCCCGGCCGCCGCGGCCGAGACGACGCTACGGGCCGCGGCCGCCCAGGCCGGGCTGTTCTTCGGCGTCGCTGCCTCACCCGGCCGGCTCAGCTCGATCGTCGGTCAGGAGTTCAACCAGCTGACTCCCGAGAACGACATGAAGCCGTCGACGATCGCCACGTCGACCGGTGGTCTGCAAAACACGGGCAACGCCGACACCCTGGTCAACTACGCCCAGACCAACAACATGCTGGTCCGCGGCCACACGATGGTGTGGCACTCGCAGGCCGGCGCGCTGCAGGGTGCCAACCAGGCGACGCTGAACACCTTCATCGGCAACGCCCTGAACCGCTGGGGCAACAGGATCGCGTACTGGGACGTCGTGAACGAGGCGCTGGACGACAACAACACCGGCAGGCGCCGCACCCAGTGGCCGCACAGCCTGAACCGGGACGCGAACGGCGACGGCGACTTCTTCGACGCCGGCGACACCGACGTCATCCGGGACTCGTTCATCCGGGCCAAGCAGGTCGTGCAGGCCGGCGGGCTGACCACCAAGCTTTGCATCAACGACTACGACGTCGAGGGCCTGACGGTCCAGGGCGGCACCCAGAACCGCAAGGCCAACGCGCTGTACGACATCGTCCGCAACTACCGGCAGTACATCGACTGCGTCGGGTTCCAGGCGCACTTCAACGACAACCCGAACAGCATCATCACCAACGACCTGCAGGCCAACATCCAGCGCTTCGCCGACCTCGGCGTCGAGGTGCACATCACCGAGCTGGACATTGACGACGACCTGAGCAACAACGACATCGGCGCAGGCCAGGCGGAGAACTACCGCAAGGTCGTCCGGGCCTGCCTGAACGTCGCGAAATGCACCGGCATTACCGTCTGGGGCATCTCCGACAGCGAGTCGTGGCGTTCCTCGGAGAGGGGCCTGCTGTTCACCGGCAGCAACGGCAACTACCAGAAGAAGGCTGCCTACACCGCGGTCCTCGACGAGCTGAACAAGGGCCGTGTCCCGATCAACCCGACCTCGCCGAACACCCCGTCGAGCCCGTCGGTGTCGCCGACGGTATCGCCGACGGTGTCGCCTACCCCGAGCACTGGCTGCACGGCCACAGTCTCACTGGACTCCTGGACCGGCGGCTTCGTGGCCACCGTGACGGTCACCGCCGGCACCGCGCCGATCAACGGGTGGAACGTCCTGCTCACCCTGCCGTCCGGTTCTACGGTGACCAACAGCTGGAACGCCACCCGCGGCGGCAACAGTGGCGCCGTGCAGTTCAGCAATCTCAGCTACAACGGCCGGGTAAATACCGGCCAGTCCACCCAGTTCGGCTTCCAGGGCACCGGGACGGCCACCGGCCTGACTCCGGTCTGCACCGCCTCCTGAGCACCGCCTGTCCGGGACGGGCGCAAGCCACCCGTCCCGGACGTAGGCGACCGCGACCCAGCTTGTCGGGCGGACAATGGAGTCGTGGTAAAGCTGCCGGCTCTCGCGCGGGTGGGGCTGGTCGTGCTCCTGGTACTAGTGCTTGTGATCGCCGTGATCTGGGTGCTGCAGCGGCGATTGATCTACTTCCCGGATCGGTCGGCACCGCCACCGGCCGCCCAGGTGATCCCCGGCGGACGGGACGTCACACTGCCGACCGCCGACGGGCTGCGTCTGAGTGCGTGGCTCATCCCGCCACCGTCTGGATCGCCGGACCGACGCGCGGCCGTGCTGGTGGCGCCCGGCAACGCGGGCAACCGGCTCGCTCGGGCCCCACTCGCCGAGGCCCTGGCCAACGAGGGCCTGACCGTGCTGCTCGTCGACTACCGCGGCTACGGCGGCAACCCGGGCAGCCCGAGTGAGCAGGGCCTGGCATACGACGTACGCGCGGCACGGACGTACCTGATCGAACACGCCGGGATTCCGGACCAACGGCTGCTCTACTACGGCGAAAGCCTCGGCGCCGCTGTGGCAACCGCGCTGGCTACCGAACACCCGCCCGCCGGCCTGGTGCTGCGTTCGCCCTTCACCGATCTGCCGTCCGTAGGCCAGGAGCACTATCCGCTACTTCCGGTGCGGTTGCTGGCCCGAGACCGTTTCCCGGTGATGGATCTGCTGCCCCGGGTGCGAGTGCCGACCGTCGTCGTGTACGGCACCGCCGACTCGATCGTGCCGCCGGCGCAGAGCCGAGCCGTCGCCGACCATGCCCCGGTGCTGGCACGGGTCGTCGCAGTCGACGGCGCCGACCACAACGACATGGCTCTACTGTCGGGCGAACAACTAGTCAGCGCCGTGGTGGACCTGGCGGATCGGGTTGCCTGATCGGTCCGCGCGGCACCGGCACAGCCTCGCATTCACCACGTGGCCCGGCTGGCAGAGGCTGGATAGGCACGAGATCGGTCTCCAGTGCTGGTCCGTCAGGCTCAGTGAAGGCAATAGCCCACGCCGTGCCGCCCGCGCCAACGCCGTTGATCGCCTGGTCGTGTACCCCCACCGCGACGCGCAGCTCGGTCATCGCGTCTCCATCCGCTCCGTGCCGGCCAGTATGTCCCGTACCGAGGACCATCCAGCGAGGGCGTTCCGTACGTCCGCCCGGGTCTCCTCCCGTAGTGCCTGTGCGTGGGCCCGCTCGAGCACGTCGTCCAAGCGCTCGAGCCGGCCGCTCGTCGCGGACTGCACCGCCGCCTCCACCATCGCCAGGCTCATCACGTTCTCGTGCACCTCGCCGGACGGCGGCTGCCCGGTCCGCAGCGCCCGCACGAATGCCTGCAAGGCGCCGGCGATCCCGAAGTTCGGCGAGTCGGCCGGTTCGCCGGCGTCCAACTCGGCGTCAAGGACCGGCTCGTGGTCGCCGTCCCAGGTCGCGGTGCCCTTCTCGCCGCTAACCCGCCAGGTCCCGTTCCACGAGGTGACCTCGCCGGGACTGCACCAGCTGCCGTTGTAGACGTACCGGGTGCCGCCGTCCATCTCGAACACCACGGTCGCGTTGGCGTCCCCCGCGTACCAGCTCCACGGCGGGTTGTACGACTGGCAGTACGCCGTCACGGGCTCGGCATCGAGCAGGTAACGTGCCGAGTCGAAGGCGTGGATCGCCATGTCGATCAGCAGCGGATACGCCATCAGGTCGCGGAATCCGCCGAACCGCTCGGATCGGAAGAACGACGTGGTCATCGTCCCGATCGTGCCGAGGCGTGTGATCATCCCTCGCAGCGTGGCGAGGTACGGGTTCCAGCGGCGGGACTGGCTGACCATGAACAGTTCACCGGTGACCTCGGCCGCGGCAGCCATCGACAGCGCCCGGCTCACGTTCTCTGCGACCGGTTTCTCGCCGAGCACCGGCAGGCCGGCGAACAACGCCGCAGTGGTCACAGGGTGGTGCGCCTCGGGCGTGGTCGCATTGATCAGCGCCTGGGCGCCGGTCTGCCGGGCGAGGGCGGCGGCGTCGGTGCCGACCGGGAGGTCCGGCAGGCCAGCCGAGTCGGCGACGTCCCGTGCCAGCGCCGCATCCAGGTCGGCGATGCCGGTGAGCGTGACCTCGGGCGAGTCCGCGACGGTGGCGAGCCAGGCCCGGCCCATACCGCCGGCGCCGACGATGACGACCCGAAGCGGATCCGCCGGGCTCGCGGGGATCGTCCGGAACCTCACTGGAGTGGTCCCGTGTAGCCCTGGCCGTTGAAGAACTCCCCGGTCGCGTACCGCAGGAGCACGGGATGGCTCCGTTCCGGCCGGTCGGTGCGGGCCCAAGCGACGCCGTTGGCGATGACCCGACGCACGTCCTCGTGGTGGTACGTGGGGTACGCCTGGTCTCCGGGCCGGAAGTAGAAGATCTTGCCGTGGCCGCGGCGGAACGTGCAGCCGCTGCGGAACACCTCCCCGCCGCTGAACGAGCTGACGAACACGAGTTCGTCCGGTGCCGGAATGTCGAAGAACTCCCCGTACATCTCGTCCTCGTCGATGATCAGCGGGTGCGGCACGCCCTTGGCGATGGGGTGCGTGGGGTCGACCGTCCAGATGAGCTCGCGGTCGTGCTCGTCCCGCCAGCGCAGGGTGCAACTCGTCCCCATCAGTTTGGTGAAGATCTTCGACCAGTGGCCGGAGTGCAGTACGACGAGTCCCATCCCGGACAGGACGTGGCGGTGGACGCGCTCGACGACCTCGTCGGTGACCTCGTCGTGTGCTGCGTGTCCCCACCAGGTGAGCACGTCGGTGTTGGCCAGCACCTCCTCGGTCAATCCGTGCTGCGGCTCGTCGAGGGTGGCGGTACGGACGGCGCAGCCGTCGCCGAGGTTCTCCTCGATGCCCTCCGCGATCGTCGTGTGCATGCCCTTCGGATAGATCTTCGCCACGTGCGCCTCGATCCGCTCATGGCGGTTCTCCCCCCACACCGTCACGCGCAGCGGGCCGGTCGTTCCGTTTGCCATGTCGAGCCTTTCTGCTGGGCTGCTGAGGATCGTGTCGATGCGTATCGACTGCGGCGACGCATCGACGCCGTGAATCTTGGACCGGGCCACCGATGATCAGTTGGAGGAAGCCGGCATCACCGTCGTACGACGGGTGAGTCGTGGCGCGACCAGGTCGATTGCGGGAGGCGCCACCCCGAAACTCGGATCGAGCAGCCAGAACAGCGTCTCCATCGCCCGCCGCGAAACGTCACGCGGCTCCCCGGAGATATTCGTGTACGGCAGGTCGGACTGCTCAGCCTCACGGTCAGGACTGAATCCGATAAGGGAAATGTCGCGGCCGGGCACGACGTCTCGCTTCCGCAGCGCATGCACCAGCGGCGCGATCGCATCGTTGTGCGGCACCACCACTCCGAGACGCCCGCCGGCGCGCCGGGCGAGGACCTGATCGGCCGCCGTCGCGGCGGTCTCCTGCCCACGCTCGACCGGTTCGATCACCGTCAGCGGCAGGTCCCGCACCTGCGCCTGCCGCCGCACCGATCGCAGTACGCGGCCGGCGAAGTTCAAACCACGCTCCATCGCCGAAGCCGCATAACCCACCACGACGACCTCATCGTGCCCCGTATCGGCCAGCTCGTCGACGGCCATCCGGGCCGCCGCCTCGAAGTCGAGGTCGACGCAGTGCAGCCCGGCCGGGTCGGCCGGCACACCAATGAGAACCACCGGAACGGACAGCGAGGCAGCCACCGGAACCCGGTCGTCGTGCTCCTCGATGCCCATCATGATGATCGCGTCGCACAGGGCCCGTCCGGCGAGCCGCCGCAGCCCCGCGGAACCCTCGTCCGCGGTCACGAGCAGAACATCATGATCGTGGGCGCGGGCCGAGTTGGCGATGGCCTCGATGAACGGCAGCAACCCGAAGGTCTGGCCCCCGGGCCCGAAGGGCACGACCAAGCCGACGACCTGGGTGCGACGTCCCGCGAGAGCCCGGGCGCCCGAGTGCGGCTCGTAGGTGAGCTGTTCCATCGCGTCCAGGACCCGGCGCCGGGTGCGCTCGGAGATGGGTCGCTTGCCGGTCATCACGTAGGACACGGTGCTCTGCGAGACACCAGCGATACGCGCGACGTCCTTGCTGGTAAACGCCGCCAACCCTACCTCCCTTGGGGACTGTCGATGCGTATCGACGCCGGTGCGAAAAGGCTACGACAGCGGTCGTTCGAGCCGCAAGACAGCGAAAGGCTCCCTGCCCTTCCTTGCCGGTGTTTCCCTGCCGAGAACACGTGCGGATCATGTCTCGACATCGCTCACGGAACAGAGATCATGCCCCAGACCATCATCCGTCCATTTGAGACACGCCGTATGTCGGGGCGGCACGGCAGCGCCATCAGCCCGCCGCGCCATGCGAGGACGACACGGGACTCGGCCAAGTAAAGGCCTCCTGCGTCAAGTGGGGCTACCATTGTCACGTCGGCGCATTCGCAAGGTATCTCTCCGACTGTCATCGACCGCATCCGGGACGTAATCCCATGACCAATCGCAAGAAAGACGACGCGAGACCGAAGCTCCTCTCGGGCGGCAACCCGCAGATCCCCAAGGCTGAGGGGAACGGCCCGGTGCAGGACTACATCGCCGCCATGCCCGGCTGGAAACGAGACGTCGGGCAACGCCTCGATGATCTCATCGTGCGCACGGTCTCCGATGTACGCAAAGCCGTCAAATGGAACCAACCATTCTATGGCAAGGACGAGGGCTGGTTCCTGTCGTTCCGTTGCTACACGAACTACGTGCAGCTGCAGTTCCTCAGAGGGACATCGCTCGATCCCATGCCGCCTAAGCCGTCCAAGCACGACGAGGTGCGCTACCTCGACATCCACGAGAACGATGAACTGGACGAACACCAAATCCGATCCTGGATCAAGCAGGCCAGCAAGCTCCCGGGCGAAAAGATGTGACCCGGCCGTTGTGGCTTTCGGAATCTCGATGACCGGAAGACCGCGTTGGCGCCGCCGAACCCAGGGAATGGTCGACAGCCGCCACGCTGGAGACCGTCCACTTCGAACTCCCCCTCGACGCGCGCACGCAGGATCGTGCAATCTTGTGATGGCGGCCTTCGCAGCCCTACGTCGCGTTCACCTCTGGGGCGTCGAACCTGGTGCCGGGGGATACCAACGGTTCGTTCGACGTGTTGTTCGGGATACGCGGGTGCTTACGACGAGCCGGGTCAGCCTGAGCTCCGGCGGTGGTCAGGTGGACAGGATGAGCACTCGCAGGACATCAGTGCCGACGGCCGGCACGTCGCCTACGTGACCGCCCAACCACTGGTCCCCGGCGACACCAACCAGAGCGAGGACGTCTACGTGTGGGCGCGCCAGACCGGAGCCCTGGAAAAGGGTGAGCGTCTCGACGACCGGTGGCTACCCGAACCACGGCAGCCGGCGGGCCAGGTTCCGAGCCTCGGTCGGCGGACGGGAGCTGCTGGTCCACGACCTCGTCGGGCTCCCGCCTCGTGAGACGTCGGCGTCCTAGCTGGGTCAGTACGGACGCTGGCATCAGTTGCCTGTTCGTCGATCTTGTCTCATACCGGCGAGGCGGACGGCAAGAATGCCAGGTATGCGAGGTAAGCGGAGAACAGCCGCGTGCGTCATGCTAGCTGCGCTGCTCGGCGGGTGCAGCGGCCAAAGCGGCAGCGCCGGAGGGGATGCGGCACCCTCGGCGGCACCGGCTAGCCCGTCGCCGTCGCCAGCGCGGCCCACGACGATTACCGTCGCGGCCGCAGGGGACCTGTTCGTCCAACCAGCGCTGGTCGCCCAGGCCCGGTCCGACGCGCAGGCAGCGGGCGGCAACGGATACGACTTCAGCCAGATCATGGCGGCCGTCGTGCCGACCCTCGAGTCTGCGGATCTCGCCGTGTGCCACATCGAGCAGCCTCTCGGTCCGCCGCAGGGCCCGTTCACCGGCTTTCCGATCTTCAACTCACCCGTGGAACTCGCCGACGACGCGAGGGCGGCTGGCTTCGACACGTGCTCGACCGCCTCCAACCACACCCTCGACTACGGAGCCGAGGGCGTCACCCGTACCCTCGACAACCTCGACCGGGTCGGCCTGCGCCACACCGGCTCGGCCCGCTCAGCGCGGGAGGCGGCGACGCCGAACATCCTGGAGGTAGGCGACGTCAAGGTCGCGCAGCTGTCGTACACGTTCAGCTTCAACGGTATCGAACGGCCGCCCAGTCAGCCGTGGATCGCCAACCTCATCGACCTCAACGCCATCCTGGCCGAGGCGCGCCGAGCCAAGAACGACGGCGCCGAGATTGTCATCGCGTCCCTGCACTGGGGCTCCGAGTACCAGAACACGGCCGACGAAGGCCAGACGGCGCTGGCCAGACAACTCCTCGCCAGCCCCGACATCGACCTGATCATCGGCATGCACGCCCACGTCGTGCAGCCATTCGAGAAGATCGGCGACAAGTGGGTCGCCTACGGGCTGGGCAACCTCCTCGTACGCTTCCAGGACGGCTCCCCGGAGAACACCGCCGACTCCGTGATACCCACATTCACCTTCACCGAGGCGGCACCCCGGACATGGCGTGTCAGCGCGGTCGAGGTCCGACCCGTCTTCATGGACTACCACCCGCAGGCGCGGCTCGTTGACCTGGCAACCGCCATGGCCGCCGCCGGCCCGCGAGCCGCGGACTACACCCGAATCCACCGGCGCATCGCCGGGTACGTCAACATGCTCGGCGCCAACGCCGACGGCCTGCGGATCACATCCAACCCGACGGCCGAGACCGCGACCACGCCTACGCCGTAACACACCGACGTGTCTGCACAGCCCCACGCCCGCGACCTGTCCCCCACAGCCCGCCCGCTTGTCAGCGCCTACTTCAGTTACGAGTACGCGCGGAAGGAGCCACCTGTGCGACCCGTCCATGGTGCCGCACCCCGATCAGTCCAAACTGGACATCGGCCAGCTCCACGTGGGACGCCCGCGGTGCGATACATTGCTGATCATGCTCACGACGCGCCTCGATCTTGATCGGATTCGCGCGGCCCGCCGGGTGATCGACCCGATCTTTCTGGATACTCCGCTGTACCAGTGCGACGCGTTGGGACGCGAGCTTGGCTGCACGGTCAGTATCAAGCTGGAAACGGCGAACCCGGTGCGCAGCTTCAAGGCCCGGGGCACCGAGCTCGTCGCCAAGTCGCTGACCGACCAGAGCCGCACGGCCACGGTGTGCGCCAGCGCCGGCAACCTCGGCCAGGCGCTGGGTTGGTCCGGTCACCGCCGTGGCCTCGACGTGACGGTGGTGGCGCCACGCGGGGCACCCGCCGCCAAGCTCGATCGGATCCGCGCGCTGGGTGCGGAGCTGGAGTTGGTCGACGGCGACTTCGAGATGGCCCGCGAACGGGCCGTGGATATCGCGCAGCGGCGCGGCGTCCGGCTGGTCGAGGACAGCCGGGACATCGAGACCTGCGAGGGCGCGGCGACCATCGGCCTGGAACTGGCAAGCGGGGCGTCCTCCTTCGACGCTGTCCTGATCGCCCTTGGCGGCGGCGCGATGGCCACCGGCGTGGGCTACGTCCTGAAGACCCTTTCGCCAGACGTCGAGGTGATCTGCGTGCAGCCACTCGGCGCGCCCGCGATGACCCGCTCCTGGCACGAGCGTCGGGTCATCACCACGGACTCGTACGACACCATCGCCGACGGCGTCGCCGGCCGGTACCCCATCCCCGCGGTCTTGGACGACCTGCTGGAGGTGGCTGACGACGCCGTCCTGGTCCAGGAGGCTTCCATCGTCACGGGCATGCGGATGCTTCTGGAGCGCGCGGGCCTGGTCGTCGAACCCTCAGCGGCCCTCGGCATCGCCGCCATCCTCGAAGATCGTGACCGCTTCGCCGGCCGTCACGTGGTCACCATCATCTGCGGCAGCAACGTCGATCCGGACGCCTACCACCGCTGGGTCAGAACGTGAGCTGAGCAGCGCCTCCGCCAACGCCGTGCGCACATTGAGAACGCTGCGGCCGTGCCGGTGCGCGGCGACGAGTCCGGCTGCCCGCAATGCGGTCAGGTGCTGGGGAGACCCCACCGGCGGTCATGCCGGTACGCCCTGCCAGCTCGGTGGTGGAGCTGGGCGTGTCCAGCTCCACCAGTAGCCGGATGCGGCCCCGGCCGAGCACCGCGCCGAGGGCGTCCGTGTTCTCCCGGCGCGGCTCCCACAGCGTGGCGACACCCCGGGCCGGATAAGCCAACTGCGGCACATCCCCGGCGAAGACGCTCAGCGGCGGGCGTCGCGGGCGTCAACATCGAGGACGGCGCCACCGCCGAGCCCGCCCGGATCGCCGCTGCCCGGGCCGCCCGCCGCACCCGGGCTGTTCCTCAACGCCCGCATCGACACCTACCTGGCCGGCGTGGGCGGCCTCGACGAGACCGTCGACCGAGCCACGGCATACCTGGCGGCGGGAGCCGACGGCGTCTTCGTGCCTGGGGGTGACCGATCCGGCTACCGTCGCCGCCCTGGTCGACCGCATCGACGCTCCGGTGAACGTGATGGCCGGCCCCGGCGCGCCGGACATCGCCGAATTGGCCGCGCTGGGCGTGGCCCGGATCAGCCTCGGCTCGTCCGTCGCCCAGGCCGCGTACGGGCTGGTCGCCCGGGCAGCGGCGACAGCGCTGGGCGGCGGCGGCTACGGCGAGCTGGCCGGCGCGGCGGACTACGGACGGCTCAACACCCTGCTCATGCCAGGTGCGTCGGATCGCGGCTGAACACGGCAGACGCGGCGGGCGCGCATCCCGGCGCGGAGCCGCACTCGAACCAGTCGCCACCCATGCGACGCGGGCTGCGTCCCCGCCGCCGTCGGCCCGAAGGCCGGGCGCCTGCCGGATGACCGTCGGGCAAGACGCGCCTGAACCGCTACTCCTGGCCGTCGGAGAGCAGGTCCAGGACTTGCTGATGCAGGGACGTGACGTGTTGCTCGGTCTCGGGTTTCATCAGGACGCTGCGCAGGATGCGACCCTGTGCCACGTCTGCGACCAGCTGATGTCCGCGCACGGCCAACGCGTTCGCGTCCACGGTGTAGGTGGCTACGAACAGCGACTGTGCTGGGGGCCGCCGCATTCCGCGACTGAGAACGCCGGCGCTGGCCTGATCCACCTCTGACAGGCGCCGATGGGTCGGATAGTAGGTGAGGATGTCCAACTGCGGCTGCTGATACAGGGTTAGCTGTTCGCTGGCCTTGATGTGCTCCGCCCAAGCCAGTGCGGCACGCCGGCCGGGGCGCAGCGCGGCCCCGAGGCCGTCGGGTGTTAGCGGCAGCAGCCGCAGTGTCAGCCACAGCGCGGCGGCTGCCGCGCCAGCACGCGAGCACTCCAGGGAGATCTCCCCCAGGTGCAGTTCGTCCGAGGTGAAGTAGGTGTACGGCGAGTCGTGCAGGTAGTGACTCGCCACTGCCGGATCTTTGAACAGCACCGCGCCGCACCCGTACGGCTGCAGGCCGTGCTTGTGCGGGTCGATCACCACCGAGTCACAGTCGGCAATCGCGGCGAACGGGGCGGCGGCCACGCCGTCTGGGCTGTCGTCGGCGATGAGGCTGAAGAAGCCGCCGTAGGCCGCATCGACGTGCACCCGGGCGCCGTAGCGACGGCACAGTGCGACGATGTGGTGGACGGGGTCGACGGCACCCAGCCCGGTGGTCCCGGCGGTGGCCACCACGGTGCCGACGACTCCGGTACGCAGCAGTTCCTCTAAAGCCTGCGGGTCCATCGCGCCATCAGCCGCCGTTGGGACCGCCATGCCATCGATGCCCAGCACGTGACACATCCGGGAATGGGTGTAGTGCGCGTCCGCGCTGTAGGCGATCACCTTGCCCGGATGGTTCTGTCGGGCGACGAACAGCGCCTCCAGGTTGGCGATGGTGCCGCTGCTGGTCAGATGTCCCAGGTGCTCGCCGAAGCCGAACATGGCCGCCAGCTGCCCTACCACCTCCTTCTCCATCCGCGCGGTCGCTGGACCACCATCCAGAGCATGGTTGTTGGGGTTGACCAGCATTGCGGTGAGGTAGCCGATCACCGCAGCTGGGTGCGGCGGCTTGAGCATCTGCCCGACGTAGCGCGGATGGAAGAACGGATAGTTGTCCCGCAGCCGCGACCGCAGCTGTTCGCCGGCCCGTTCCAACGCGTCCACCTCGATGTCCAATGACGGATGTGGGGTGAACCCGCCGTACTCAGCCATCCAGCTGGTCATTTCGGTGACCGCGATGCTCAGCTGGTTGCTCAGCTCCGCCGCGCCGGCTGGGCCGCTGTGCAGCACCCGAGATGGGTTGTGTGATGACGTCGCCACGTTGTTGCTCCTCCGGACTGGCTTCCACGTGAGGCCCAGGGTCAGAGCTGGATGCGGAAGGTGACCTTCGCCTGCTCGACAGTTTCCTGGACGACCCGTACCTGGCCGCTCGCGTTCTGGTACTTGCCGGTGCCACCGGTGATCGCGAACTGCTCGTCGAAGACCGGACCCGAGGCGGAGAGCCTGGCCGTGCCCGCAGTGGTGATCTTCCCGTCGGCCAGCTCGTACACGAAGGTCAACAGCTCGGACGTACGCGGCGCGGCGTTGGTGGAGATGCCCTGGAAGCTGCTCGTGCCAATCTTGCGGCCGTCGGCGCCGACGAGATCGCCGGTACCGATCAACTGATCACCAAGGGCCGAGTCGCTGGGGGCAACGTCAACGAGGTTGATCGAGGTGCCCTTCTCCACGACCGTGATGGTGATCGTGCGCGGGTACCGGGAGATCGCCGAATTCGGAGCACCCTGCGCGGGAGCGATCGCGAGGGCGCCTCCCACGACAGCAGCCGTGACGCCAGCGAGAGCGGTGACTGCGTGGAGCGGGCGGAAACGCATGGTGACTCCTATGGGATAGCTCGTGCGGATCATGCCAAGCCGAAGGTTAGCTGCTGATACAGCTAACCTCAAGGTTGTAGCCAGCGCATTTTGTCCGATATAGCCGCCCAGTAACGCCGCAAACGTCCCCCTCCGCCGACCATCGTCACCTAAACAGTTTCACTGTAGAGTCAGGTTTATGCGCGAGGATGAGCCCACGTCAGTGGAGCTGGTGAACGACGAGGCGGTCGTCCTGTACGGCGACATCCTTCGTCTGACCGACACCATCGGCGGGCACGCCGAACGGGTCATCCGCCACGCATCGGGGCTCGGCGGTTCCGAGTTCGAGGTGCTGCTGCGCCTGGCCCGCCATCCCGAGGGACGCACCACCAGCGCCCGCCTCGCCGACGACCTCTCCTTCAGCTCCGGCGGCCTGACACGCCTGATCGCCCGCATGGAGGATGCGAAACTGCTGGTCCGGCATCCTCACCCCCACGATCGCCGGGCGACGCTGCTGGAACCCACTCCCCGCGGCCGGCAGCAGCTGCGACAAGCCCTGCAAGCCCACGTGCCACAGATCAACCAGGACCTGTTCGACCGGCTCACCCCGGTCGAACGGCTGATCCTGCGAGAGCTGGTGACGAAATTGCTGACGCACTCCACCCGCGGACCAGTGCAGGAGACCATCCCCAACCCAACCAATGGTGAACACACCTGAAGAGCCTGATTGTCGGCGCCACCGGCATGGTCGGCTCACGCGTCGTCGCCGAGGCACTGCGCCGCGGCCACAGGTCACCGCGGCGTCCCGTTCCGGCCGCGCGAACGACCGGTCAGAAGACCCAGCACTGACCATCCTCACCCTGGACGCCTCCGCACGTTGGTGAAGGCGCCCCATCCACGTCCGAGTGTGTACCGAGGGCGCAGCCGGCGGAGGGCCCCCGCGTGACACCACGTTGAGCACGCCGTCCGGCGGCCCGGCGATCAGCTTGCCGGCGTCCATGCTGTCCAAGGCGCAGCAGAACCTTCATGCGGTGCCCGGGTGCCGGTCTCCAGGCCGACGCATGCGATGGGTGGCAGACGTGGCCCGATCTGGCTCGCGCATCAGTTGATGTTACGGTCAGACGGCCAACTGTTGCATTTATGTTTCTCAACTCCTATCGTGGGCGTACCGCAGCGGATATGCCCACGATGTCGAAATAGGGTCGAAGCGCTTCGACGCGAGTTCGACACCGAGGAGTCGAACTCGCGTCGAAACAGCACGCGGCGATGTTGGTACCCGCCCTCATCGCGACATCGCCGGTGACGTCCAGCGACATCGGCCTCGATCTCCCACCCGCCACGCCAGCCAACGAGAGCGCTTCGTCTTGACTGGATGAAATTGGTTTTGGACCGTCAAGTCTGGAAGAGAGGAAATACCTATGGTTTCAAAAGCAAGGAAGATCAGGGCCCTTTTCTTTGCCGTTATGTTGGCGATCGCCGTATCCGTGTCCGGCATGACGATCCGGGCATCAGCCGACGTCGTAACTCAGGCGAACGCCTCGCAGCTTGTCGCCGACATGGGCGCGGGCTGGAACCTGGGAAACTCACTGGAAGCCAACATCAACGGAATCCCCAGCGAAACGTCATGGGGCAACCCGACCGTAACACAAGCCTTTATCGACAGGGTGAAGGCAGCGGGGTTCAAAACGATCCGCATACCGGTCTCCTATCTGGGACACATAGGTTCGGGTCCGAATTACACGATTAATTCTTCCTGGCTGAACAGAATCCAAGAAGTTGTCAACTACGCCTACAACCGAGACATGTACGTACTGATCAACATGCATGGAGACGGCTACAAGACTGTCTCCGGCTCCTGGCTGATCTGCGATTCATCCTCTCAAACAACGATCAGGGACAAATACCAGAAGGTCTGGCAACAGATCGCGACCAGGTTCCAAAGCTACAACGAGCACCTGATCTTCGAATCCATGAACGAAAACTTCGACGGGCAATACGGTCGTCCGACCCAGCCATGCTACTCAAACATCAACGCCTACAACCAGATCTTCGTGGACACCGTAAGGAGAACCGGCGGAAACAACAGTTCACGGTGGCTGCTCATCCCCGGCTGGAATACAAACATCGACTACACCACGGGAAACTACGGCTTCGTGCTTCCGACCGACCAAAATCGGTCTCCCTCCATCCCCAGCAATGAACAGCGGATCATGATCTCCGTTCATTACTACGACCCGTGGGACTTCACTGGCGAGGAAAACAGCACCATCACGCAATGGGGGCCCGCCGCGACCAATCCGTCAAGGAAGTCGACCTGGGGACAGCAAGACTACATGGACGCGCAACTGAAGAAGATGTACGACACCTTCGTCGTGCGAGGATATCCGGTATTCGTCGGCGAATACGGCTCGATCGACAAGACATCGTTTGATTCGTCGAACAACAGGTATCGTGCGGACTTCGCGCGCACCCTGGTCGCCTCTGCCAAGAAATACGGAGCAGCCACCGCCTACTGGGACAACGGCGTAAACGGCCAGTATGGGTTCGGGCTGTTCAACCGAAGCTCCGCTACGGTGACCCAACAAGGCATTATCGATGCCATCATGGCCGCCGTCGGTGGTGGCACTGGGTCGACAACCCGCTACGAGGCGGAAACGTCGCCGGCGGTGTGCACCGGCACCATCGACTCCAACTGGTCGGGCTACTCAGGTGCCGGATTCTGCAACGGCAACAACGCGGTGGGTGCCTACGCTCAGTTCACGGTCAACGCGAGCACAGCGGGCACGGCGACGCTGCGGGTCCGGTTCGCCAACGGAGTCGCGACCGTGCGGCCGGCTTCACTGATCGTCAACGGCTCGACGGTGCAGACGCCGACGTTCGAAGGCACCGGAGCATGGGCCACGTGGGTCACCAAGACCTTGACCGCCACGCTGAACGCGGGTAGCAACACCATCCGGTTCAACCCCACGACGGCCAACGGCCTGCCCAACATCGACCACCTCGAAGTCACGACCTCGTAGAAGTCACGACCTCGTAGAAGCCGACGGGCCCGGCGGAAGACCGCCGGGCCCGTCTCATGTCGTCCAGGGGTTTCAGCTCGCCGGTCGGGACCGGCGAACGCCCTAGGTGGCGCCTTGTCTCGGCACTTGGCTACTGGCGTTCGAAGGCCCAGACCGTGTTGCTGTCGGTCGATCCGGTGTTCCACTTCACCTCGCCGGCCGATGTTCCGTACATGTAGGACCTGCCCGGATAGGTGTTCCTGAGGCGGATGCCTCCGGTGGTCGACTCGACGTTCCATAACGAGTCGGCGATGACCTGGCCGGTGTTCCAGATGACGGCGTTGTTCGTGGTTTCGGTATCCAGGTAGTACCGCCCGGTCCTCACGTTCCTCAAGGTCCATGCGCCGGAGGCTTGCTGTGTGGCAACCCACTGCTGATCGTCATACGTGCTGGAGTTGGTGAGGGTCAGCCCGCCGTTGAGTTCCGAGTCCAGATACCGGCCCGTCGCCACGTTCCTGATCTTGTAGGTTGCGCCGCTGACGATAGGACCAGTGTCGGCTTTCCGGTAGGCGCGGAAATAATCTACGACGAATTCCTTGGGCCGGGGATCGTTGGGATCGACGGAACCGGTCCACCCGGCGTTCTCATAGATGCCGAGCAGAAACAGCGACGGGTAGGCCGGAGACGCGGATATCGTATCCTTCAGCACGTTGTCGACATACAGCTTGATCTCGGTCGGCGTCCACTCGAGCGCATAGATATGCATCTCGCTCGCGACGTCGAACCCCACCGAGACGGAGTGGTTCACTTCCGGGACGTTCGGATCCGACCACTTATGCAGACTGAAGTTGAAGTTCCGCGGGGTCCGGCCCGGGTGTTCCATGATGTCGATCTCCGCCCGCTGGGTTGTCGTGTCTTGCCTACCGACCGTCCAGAAGGCAGCGTGAACGCCGCTTCGCGCAGAAGTCTTCGCGCGGATTTCGAAGTAGCCGTACCTAGGAGCGTAGTTCATGATGGTGGGAATCGAATGATCATAGGGCGAGTCCTTGTGCAGGCCAGTCCTCTGCCCCGTCTGGATGCTTGAAACCTTCATCGGATCGTTGGAGTAATAGGTTGGCTGGTCGTTGTCGATCCGCAAGACGAGGGCGTTGTCCCTGAATCCGTATCGCGCTCTGGATCGCCATTCCGGCGTTCGTGATTCAAGGTAGTTGGTGATCCACAGGCTCGTATCGAGGCTTCCGTTGAACTCGTCGTTCCGGTCAAGAATCCAACCAGCCTTATCCAACGGATTCGCCGGGACGTCGGCCGCGTTGGCGGGTTGCGCACCGGTGATGTTGAAGACTATGGCGGTGGCCAAGAGTACCCACACCACAGCTAACGGCGTACGTCTTCCTCTGTCCCTGAATGGTCTGTTCATGACTATCCTCTCCTTGCGGTTGCCCATTGTCACAGGTGCCATGACGATGCCATCGATCTGGACCACTTCAGATCGACGGCTTCGCGGTCCGAAGCGGTCTAGCGTCTGCCCTAGGAGGCACTGGGGCAGACGTCAATGGATCAAGCTCACGCCGTGCTGCGGGCTGCTCGGAATGTCAAGGCACTTGCCGCACAGTCGACGGCGACCCAGTGGAAGCAGGCAACGCGGGAAGTCGAGCACGCGCCGTCGGCCCGTGAGCGCTGAGAACGTCACCAATGGCTGAAAGGCCAAGATCGACAACATCCCTTCTAACCGCGCTGGTGAGCGCTCCCCCGTCTCGGCCTGGCATGCAACAGATAGTCTCCCCGCCGGTCAGATTACTGTCAATCGACGAACGTTGACGTAGTCAGAGGGCATCGACGCCTGGGTGAACTCCGGTCGGCGGCGTTGGCAGACCGCTGATAGGGAACCGGCTACCCCGCGGGGTAGCCGGCATGGGGGCGCCTCCGTCGAGGCGCCCGATCAGGTGCTCGCCACCGCGACCGGCCTGGCAAGTACCTGGTCCAGGACGTCGGCGAGGAACCGCGCCGGGTCCGGGACCGGTGCCGTGACCCGCATCGCGACGATCGCGTCCGGTCGCACGAGCAGGGCCCCGTCGTCGGCCAGCCACGGTGCGAAGACCCGGTGCGCCGGTAGGCCGACGTCCGCCGCGGCGGCGAGCCACCGGTCACCCGTGGCGCCCACCAGCAGGGTCCACCGGGACGCGACCAGGTCGAGCGTGGAGACCCCGTCGACCCACGCGTGGGGCACCCGTGAACCCGGCGACCCGTCCAGCGCCACGGCCAGGTCCACCGTGGACGGGAGTTCCGGACGCGGGTCGACGACGGCGGCCGAGTCGTACCGCTGGCCCAGGTGCACGACCGGCGCCGCCCACACCCCCGACGCCGCCCTGGCGGCGTCGGCCTCGGGTCCACGCCCCCAGTGCAGCTGCGGGTCGGCGAGCCTGCGCATCGCCTGGTCCAGCGTCGCCGCGGCGACCGGCCCGCGCTCCTGCGCGTAGGTGTCGAGCAGGCCAGCGCCTGCCTCGCCGCGGTGGACGGCCGCCAGTTTCCACGCCAGGTTGTGGGCGTCGGCGACGCCGGTGTTGAGGCCGAACGCGCCCAGGGGTGACACCGTGTGCGCGGCGTCGCCAACGAGGAACACGCGGCCGACGGCGAAGCGGTCGGCCAGGGAGCTCCGGGGCCGCCATGGGAGCACGCTGCGCACCTCGACGTCGAGGTCGGGGTCGCCGACCGCCGCGCGGACGACCGCGACACAGCGCTCGTGTGTGAAGTCCTCGGGGCGCTCGCCCCCGTCGACGTCGCAAGCGATGTGGAAGACCCAGTTCGTCTCGCCGTCCACGGTCGCCAGCAGGCCGGGCGCCTCCGGCGTGGTGATCGTGCAGGTGGCGAAGGACATCCCCCGCAGGTGGGGTCGGAGGTCGGCGCGGAACAGGATGTTGATCATCGACTTGCCCAGGTCGCCCGCTCCGGAGGTGCCCACGCCGAGCGCGGTCCGCACGGCGCTGTGCGTGCCGTCCGCGGCCACCACGCGCGCGCAACGCAGCGAGTAGCGGCCGTCGGGCCCCTCCAGTTCGACGTCGACCCCGTCGGCGTCCTGCGCGATGCCGACCAGACGGGTCGACCAGCGCAGATCCGCTGCGCGGCGCGCCAGGTCGGCCGCCACCACGGCGTCGAGGCGATCCTGCGCGCAGACACCGCGCAGCCTGAACGGCGTCGTGTCCAGTTCAGCGGCGGACGGGGTAGGCATGGGCACGGTCACGACGTCGCCCGCGCCCATCTCGACGACGGTCCGCGCCACCGCCTTGCCCGTGGCGCCCCGCAGGTCGACCGCGACGGCGTCGACTGCGGTGTCGAGCCCGAGCTCGCGGAGGACCTCGACGGTACGCGGCCCGATGCCGGTGGCGCGCGGATGGACCGACGGCCCGGACCGGCGTTCGACGAGCACCGCGGGGACGCCATGGTGGGCGAGCAGCGCCGCGGTGAGCAGCCCGACGCTGCCGCCTCCGACCACGAGCACCGACACTTCTGGATACACCGTTTCCGTCATGGCTACACCGTATCCAGAAGGTAGGATGCCGGTCAACGAGGAAAGGAACCCTCCGATGACCGAACCCGCTCCCTCGTCGGTGTGGACCAGGCCGCGCCCCGAACCGCGCCGGCGCGCGCCGGGGGTGGACCAGTACGTGGCCGCCGCGCTGGCCATCGCCGACGCGGAGGGCTTGGCCGCGGTGTCGATGCGCCGCGTCGCGGGCGACCTCGGTTCCGGGACGGCCACCCTCTACCGCTACATCACCAACCGCGACGAACTGGTGGACCTGATGGTCGACGCGGCGCAGGGCGAGGACTCGCTCCCCGAGCCGGCGCAGGACTGGCGCGCCGACCTGGCCGCGGTCGCGCACGCGCTGCGCGCGACCCTGCTGCGGCACCCATGGTTGGCGGGCGAACTGGCGGGCAGGCCCTCGCTCGGCCCCAACTCGTTGCGGCGGTCCGAATACGCGCTGCGCGCCGCCGTCGCGCTCACGCCCGACATCACCCTGGCCTCGCAGGCGCTCGGCGCCGTGCACGCGTACGTGCTGGGCTCGGTGGCCACCCAGCAGGCCGCTCGACGCGCCGAGCAGCGCACCGGCCTGACCGAGGAGCAGTGGCAGCGCAGCGTCGGCCCCTACATCAACGAAGTCCTCGCGGCGGGCGAGCACCCCATGCTCGCCCGCCGCGTCCTCGAAGCCGAAGAGCTCGACCCCGAGGTCGAGTTCGCGTTCGGCCTGGAATGCGTGCTCGACGGTCTCGCGGCCCGATTGGGCCGCTGACCGGTCAGTACGCGAACCGGTTCACGGTTTCACCCACCGGGGCCGCGACGACGATCGTCCTGCTGGCGGACCGGGACGCGCGGGTTGCCCGCGGGCACGAACCTGGCCCATGCCGCGGCGTCGCCCGGGTGGTAGATCGTCAACTTCCCCGGGTCGGCTCCGACGAACACGTCGGCTTCCTGAGTCGGTGGTTGTTCGCCGAGGTAAACCGCGCGCAGGTTGGGGTTGCCACGGAAGGCGCGCGGGCCGAGCCGGCTGAGGTTCGGCGCGTACACCGCCGCCAGGCTGGGGTTGTTCGTCACCGCGTCGTGCCAGGCGGTCGTCAGCCGCGGCGCGTAGACGTGCCGCAACGCGCCGAACCCGGTCAGGCCGTTCTTGTCCAGGACAGTCAACTTCGGTAGCCGCAGCACCCTGACCCCGGTACCCGTTCGGGCGTCGCCGTTGAGGTCGAAGCAGTTGATGCCGATGTATTCCAGCGCCGGCAAGTTCACCGACTTCAGCGCGTGGGTGTCGTTGAGCGCGTTGCGGCCGATGGACACCAGCCGCGGGGCGTTGAGGTACTCCAGGCGCGACGTGTCATCGAACGCGAAGTCGTCGATCTTGGTGACCTTGGGCAGGTTCACCTTGGCCAGGTACTGGTTGCGGCGGAACGCGTCCCTGCCGATGAACGTCGCGCTGGGCAGGTAGAGAACGCTCAGCTTGGCGTACGGTCGGTGCCCGAATCCCATGGTCCCGATGGAACGCGCCGCCCGGAGGCTGACCGATTCGAGCGGGGTGTTGCTGAAGGCGCCCGCCTTCACCTCGACGAGGTCGTCCAGGGTGAGGTGCCGGACCCACGAGTCCCACCAGCCGTTGAACCACAGGTACGGCGACCGGCCGCCGCGTGCCGTCTGCCCCGCGCAGGCCAGGCCGGAGGTGGGCGTGCACTCCTGCCCGCCCCGCAGCGCCTTGAGGTTGTAGATGTACAGCCGGGTGAGCGTGGTCAACCCTAGCCCGCCCTGCGCCGCCGGCCGGTGCAGCGACTGGATCGCTGTGAGGTCGGGATCGTTCAGCGCGGCGCCACCGTCGAGATAGACGGCCACGCCGCTGGCCCGGGCGAGGGCGTCGCGTACCGCGGCCAGCCGGTCCTTCAGCGGTGAGGTACCGGCCGTGGACACGTCGTAGCGGATGGTGACCGTGCCCTCGGGCAGCGCGTGGTCGCCCGGCTTGGTGTGCCGGTAGGTGTAGGTCGCCCGCTGGCGCAGCACCGGATCGGTGGTGAAGATCGGGTCGACGCCCGGGTCGACATGCGCCTCCACCTTGGCGTTCCGGGCGTAGGGATTGACCTTCCGGGCGGTGGTGGGCGCGGGCGCGGGCCCCATCTCGGCGACAGCGGCTGGTGCGGAGACGGTTGGCGTCGGCTGCCCGCCCGCCTGGGTGCTGACCGGCGTGCTTGCCGGGGTGCCACACGCCGCGATCGTCAGAACGAGCCCGGCATACACGAAAACCTGTTTCATCGAGTCCTTCTCGCCGCTCCGTCCGCAACCTACGCGTTTAGGAGGCGGGCCGGCATGGTTACGGATAACAGAAATCACGCGTCGCCGACGCACAACACCCCGGGTCGTCGAAGTCCGGGGCGTTGTCGGGGCCATGGTGGCGTCGCGCGGCGCGATGCCAGTCCCCCGTCAGCCAGGCCGAACGCAGCAAACCGCAGCCATGCCACCGCGCCCAGGCTCGGCGGCGCGATGGCCGCCCCCGACGGCACGTACACCGCCTATCTCATCCCCGGCATGCTCGCCATGACCATGCTGTTCGGTCTGGAATCCATGGTCGTGGCCGTCACCACCGACGCCGCCAAAGGCGTCACCGAGCGGATCCGGGCGATGCCGGTCAGCGGCGTAGCGGTGCTGACCGGCCGTAGCTGGGCCGACATGCTCAACGCAGTAGCCGGCCTCCTGGTCATGGTGATGACCGGCCTGGCCGTGGGATGGCGACCCCAGCACGGTCTCGCGCCCACCCTCGCGGCGCTGGGTTTGTTGCTGTGGCTGCGATTCGCCTTCACCTGGGTCGGCATCTACCTCGGGCTCCTGCTGAAGACACCAGAGTCCGCCGTGGCCGTACAGGTGCTGGTGTGGCCTATCGGTTTCTCTCCAGCGCGTTCGTCTCCCCGCAGACGATGCCCGCCTGGCTGGGCGGTATCGCCACCTGGAACCCGCTGTCGGCAACCGCCATGGCCATCAGGGACCTGTTCGGCAATCCCACATGGGAGACGCAGACCTGGGCCGCGGATCACTCGGTGCTGCTTGCCGCATTGTGGCCCACGGTGCTCACTGTGATCTTCCACCGCTGGCATACCGCCAGTACCGCTTACTCGAACGATGATCCACGCCGGCATCATCACGATCGCGCTGACTTCTGGCGGCCTACTCGGCCACGCCCTCGGAGCAGCGTTCACTGTGTTCGGTGGCCGATACTGGGACGATGGTGCGTATCAAGTCAGTGAACTTGCATGTCGAGGACCTGCACCGAGCGGCTGGATTCTGGACGGCTGCGCTCGGCTACGAGTTGCGCAGCGGCGAGGTCGGTGACGAATCACCGGCTCTGATCGCGAAGGATGGTGCCGCTCCGGCGATCGTGCTGGATACCGACGACCGGACTCACCTGGACCTGTCAGTCGCCGATCGGGCGGAGCAGCAGGCCGAGGTCGAGCGGCTCGTCTCCCTGGGCGCTCGCCGTGTTGCGTGGGACTATGCCGATGGCGCCGACCACGTGGTGCTCCTCGACCCAGAGGGCAACCTGTTCTGCGTGGTGGTCGACGGGGGTTGATGAGCTTCATGGACGAACCAGTCTGCTGATCAGGACCGGGTGCGGCTGGCCACCACGTCGGCCGCACCTTGATCGACCTGAGCGGTACTTACCGCATAGCGCGACCGCGTTGCGGCAGATCCATGCACCCGATCCTGGCGGCCCGAAGACACACGGAAGAGTGCGACCATCGCATCGCCGTCCGGGATCAAGGTCCAGAATCGGGGCATGGAGTTCTTCTGCTACCACCGGGACCGGCGCGGTTCTTCGGCACTGCGCAATGAGCTGCTGCAGGAGCACTGGTCCTACATGGATCGGTACGCGGCGGGGATGATTGCCCGCGGCCCGACCTTCGCCGACCATGGCCAGACACCCACCGGCAGTGTGCACATCGTCGACCTGCCCGATGCCGCTGCGGCGCGCACGTTCGCCTTCGACGAGCCCAACTACCAGGCTGGTGCGTACCGGGACGTACAGCTCCGCCGCTGGCGCAACCTACTCGGTCGTACCATGTGGGACTTTCCTGGAGGCCGAGACGGTGGCAACCGCTACCTGGTGCTCGGCCTCGGCGCGGAACAAGCCACCGAACTCGCCATCCCACCCAATAGCGACGAGCTAATCGCGTATGGGCCGCTGCTGTCCGACGATGGGACCATCTGGATCGGTACGGCGGTGTTGCTGCGAGCGTCAGACCCGAACCAGGCGCGGGCCGTCCTGGCACCGAACCGGTACGCCGAGACCGAGGTGCACACCTGGGCGTTCGGCGGACGGCCGTCATGAGTGAGTTACACGACAACCGGCAGCATTTCGATCCAGCAGGACCGGACCTTCGGCGCGAGGATCGCCTGCGCCGCTTCACCAGCTTCGGGATCGGCGCGTCACCACCAAGCCCACACACCTGACCACCACATGGCACACAACCTGCGCTGCCAGTTGCCCAAGAGCGGGCATAGACGGTGTCCATGCTTGCTGTGTTCGTCGGACACGACGCATAGCGTCTGTCAATTCCCTTGCCCTGTACGAATGCCTGTCCTACGGTTGGCGCCGTGACGGCGGATCTGTTCGATGCGACGGCGATGTACGACGAGGACTACCTGCATTTCTTCGCCGAGTCGGGGGCCGACGCGTCGAAGCATCGCCCCGTCGTGGGTACGGCGCACCCCGGTTGGTCGGCCGCCGCCGACCTCGTCTGGCGGCTGCTGGATCTGGAACCCGGCATGACGGTGCTAGATCTGGCCTGTGGCCACGGCGCGCTGGCAAACGCCTTGGCCGCGCGAGGTTGCCAAGTCACCGGCCTGGACTCGTCGGCGGTGTTCCTGGAGCGCGCTCGCGCCGACGCGGCGGCCATGGCCGTCGACGTCGAATACGTCTTCGGCGACATGCGAGATCTGCCGTGGTCAAGCCGGTTCGATCGAGTGGCCAACTGGACAACTGCGTTCGGATACTTCGACGATCCCACCAACCGAGCTGTACTCGCCGAGATCGCCCGGGTCCTGCGGTCCGGTGGGCGGTTGGCCATGGACCTCGACAATCTGGCGAAGTTCCTCACGTCGTACAACCCGTCGAGGATCACCGCGACCCGCGACAACGGCGACATGCTCGTGGACCGTCACCACCTTGATCCCCTAACCGGGCGCTTCGAAGTGGAACGCACGGTGGTCCGCGACGGCCGCGCCCGCAGGCTCACTTTCGTCAAACGGTTGTTCGCCTTTCCTGAACTGCGGGACTGGTGTACTGCGGCGGGATTCACCGACGTGACCGGCTACGGCGAGGACGGCCAGCCGCTCAGTATTGATCACAATCGCATGGTCGTGATCGCGGATCTGCCGTAGCCCTCGCCGGTGGCCGTGCGCTCAGCGAGGTCCAGCAGCGTCGTACCCAAAGTCCGCGCGTACGGACGGGTCATGCCGCTGCGACGCGTCCGCCGAACTGCTTCATCCATTGCAGCAGGTCGTCGAATGCCCGCACCCCGCCCGATCGGCCGGCAGCGAGATGCTGACCGCGGGCTCGGTGGAACCGCGCGGTAAGGGCCTCCACGACGTCTGCTGGTGTCACGTCTTCGTATGCGTCGCACATCAGCCGTGCCTTGCGGGCCTGCTCGGCCACTGCGACATCTGCCTCGGTCAGGTCCGCGAAGCACCAGACCGCGTGCGCGAAGTCGTCCAGACGCCGTCCGGGGCCCACATCCGCGTCGAAGTCAATGAGCGCGATCGCCTCCTCACCACGGAAAACGGTGTTGTACGGTCCAAGGTCGCCGTGACAGACCACCTCCTGACCTGCGCATAGCGGTGAGCCGGTTGTCGCGTCGTGGAAACCTCTGATGAGCGTCGTGGCGCTGAGGATCCGAGCGTCGGACAGCCGGTAGGGCGCGGCATGTGGCACCTCACCGTCGACGAACGTCAGGATCTGCCGTCCACGGTGGTCATAGCCGAGCGGGCGGGGAGCACCGGCGAAGCCGACCTCAGCCAGATGCAGCAGGAGCGCGTCGACGTACAGCGAGCGGTGATGCGCTGGCCGCCGCGTCGTGTGTCCAACGCGTACAAGCCCTTCGGTCTGAGCCCCACCCGCCAGCGGCCACTCGTCCTGTTCATCCACGCGACCACCTTCACCCAACGGGGCGATCTCGAGCAACATCCGCATGGCGGTCAGTGTGGCCGGACCATCCTCCATGGTCGACAGGCGAACCCCATGCGATCTCGGCGCGGGCCCCGGGCGTACTCCACAGCGCGCCGGCGGGCGCGGCTCCCCCGGTCAGGTCTCGACTGCGCATCGACATCCTGACCGGGCGTTGTGTGACGTTCCCGGGGCGTGCCATGGTCGCTCGATGACACGGGTGTGCTTTTGCTGATGGTCCTTTTGCTGACCGCCTGTACTTCTTCATCTCCCTCGGCCACGGCTCCGACCAGGCCCTCCTTCACCCCGCAGGCCGGCGACCACGAGTTGACGCTGTCCTCGGGCGGGAGTGAGCGCAGGTACCGAGTGCACGCGCCGGCCGGGTACGACGGGAGCAAGCCCGTTCCGGTCGTGATCGGCCTGCACTTCTACCCCGGCGACGGGCAAGGCATGCAGGAGATGATCGGGTTGGACGCGCACGCCGACAAGGCCGGTTTCCTCACCGTTTACCCCGACGGGGTGAACGGCGCATTCAACGCGCTCGTGTGCTGTGGCCAGCAGGACGACGTGGCGTTCGTCAAGGCACTGGTCGACGAGCTGAAGAGCGTTTGGAAGGCCGATCCGGACCGGATCTACCTGACCGGCATTTCCAACGGCGGCGACATGAGCCTCAAGCTGGCGGTAGAACTGCCCGACACGTTCGCGGCGATCGCGCCCGTCAGCGGCGGCTTCATCGGTACGAAGGCGTCGGAGGCCAGCTACGCGCCGAAGAGCCCGGTATCGGTGCTGACGTTCATCGGCGGGCAGGACCGGTACGCCAGCCAGTTCGACAGCGGCATCCAAGCGTGGCAGCAGCGGGCGGGCTGCACGCCATCCGCCCCGGCCGCGGTCCCCGGCCCGGCCATGGCCACGCGGACCGTGGCGCCGTGCGAGGACGGCAGCGAAGTGGTCGTCTATCGCCTGCCGAAGATGGGGCACAGCTGGCCGGGCGCCCAACAGGGCCAGCTCGCCGACGCGGATGCCGGCGTTGCCGCCACGGATCTGATCTGGGAGTTCTTCGCCGCCCACCCAAGGCTCCGGGGGTGACTGCGGGCGGGACCGGTTCCGTGGTGCGTGGGAACCGTGGGCGGGAAGCAAGACTCGGATCAGGCGTGAGACGCATCATGGCAGCGGCCGCGGTCCTGCTCCTGGCAGCCTGCGACGCCGGGAAACCCGCGACACAGACCACCGCGCCCGCTCCGGCGGTGGCCAGCTCCCTCCCCACCTGTGCGGCCGACGTGCCGGCCCGGGTACTGCCGGAGTGGGCGCGGGCCGGGTTCAGCGAGGCCACGCCGCGCATGCCGCACGTCCTCGGCGACCGCGGCGACATCGCGGCGATCATCTTCGGCTATCCGCTGCACCAGCCCCCGCTGCCGGACCGGAGCAACAAGATCCTGTGGGTTTCCCGCGCGCCGCTGGAGTCCGGCAGCCCGCTGGAGATCCAGGCCCGGTTGGACGGTACCGGCGAGCCGGTCAGCCGCAAGGTCACCGGCGGTCCGGGTCCGTCGATCATCGACCTGCCCGAGGCCGGCTGCTGGCACCTGACCCTCTCCTGGTCCGGCCACACCGACATGATGCGTCTCACCTACACGTCGTAGGTCGGGAATCGGATACATGGTGATGCATGCGCGGGTGGTGTCAGCGACTCTTCTGTGTGTGGGAGTGCGTTGCATGATCGTGGTGGCGGCCGCCGGGTACGGCAAGTCCACCGCGCTGCGTGACAGACTGTCCGGTGCGACGGCCCCGTGGCTCGCACCTACAGACGTTTCCGCGCTGGCCCAGGGCGGGCTCGAAGAGCTGGCTCGGCAGCAGGGCTCAGGCTGGCTGGTCCTGGAGGACCTGCCACCGATGCCGGCCGACCTCGCGGGCGCGTTGCTGACCGCCGTGGCCACCCTGCCCGAGACGGTGAGCGTCGCACTGACGTCGCGCTGGCCGGTGACGGCACCGACGGCGCGCTGGCGCGCGCGTGGAGACCTCACCACGCTGGGCCCGCGGGATCTCGCCCTCTCCGAGGAGCAGGTCAGGCAGATGTTGGCCAAGGAGTATGAGATCGATGATCCCGCACTCTCCGCCCGGGTGTTCCAGGCCACGGCGGGCTGGCCGGTGCTGGTACGCCTGGCTGGCGAGTCGCTCGACCGTCCCACCGCGCACAACGGGGCGCTGACGGACGTCATCGCCGCGCCGGATACGCCGCTCGGGGCGTACATCGTCGAGGAGGTGCTGAGCCCGCTTCCGCCGGAGGTGACGCGACTGGTGGGTGACGCCGTTGGCTTCGCGCCCGTTACGGCGGGGCTGTGCGAGCAACTCGGTCATCCGGCCGCGGAACGGATGCTGACCCTCTTGGCGCAGATCGGTGTGCTCCAGCCGGACCGCTCCGGGATCGTCCCGGTGGTGGGCGTCGTGGCGGGCGGAAATGCCACGCCCCGCCGCGAATCCGCTCGTGTCGCGGCGATCTGGTACCAGCGGCACGGGCCGCCACTGGCCGCCGCACGAGCGTTCAACCTCGCGGGCGACGACGAGGCGTGCGCGAGGGAGCTGGTGACGCGTGGACGCGACATTCTGGCCTCGGGTGAGGCGCCTGCCGCGGCAGAGCTGATCCGGTCGTTCCCGCACGGTGAGCGCGATCCGGCCCTGCGGCTGCTCCTGGGCGAGTCACTGTTCCACTCCGGAGATCTCACCGGTGCGGTCGCCGTCTACCAGACGCTGGCCGACGAGGCCGATTCCCGGGGCGAACTGTTGGATCCGGCTCTGGCCTGGCGGCTCGGCCAGGCGCATCATCTGCGCGGCGAGTCGCGGAAGGCGCTGGCCGTGTTGACGCGCGACACCGACGACGGGCCGGGAGCCGGGAGCGCGGCGGGTGACGAAGCGCTCCGGTCGGCCTGGACCGCGAACGCGTACATCGCACTCGGTGAGGTGGAGAACGGCCTGACGCACGCCAAGCGGGCCAGAGCGCTGGCGGCCGACGCCGCTGATGCCAGAGCGCTCGCGACCGCTCATGTGGCGAGCGCCCTCTGCTGCCTCCGTGCTGGTGATCCGGCCGGCTGCGACGAACACTTCGCCCAGGCACTCCACTGTGCACAGCAGGTGGGCGACACCGGCCAGGTCGCCCGCGTCCTGCTCAACCAGACACACACCTTGCTGGCCCAGGCGCGCTATCCCGCCGCGCTGGACACCGCTCGGCGGGCTGTCCGCACGGCCGAAGCCGCCGGGCATGCCGGCGCGCTCGTCGGCGCACAGCACAACGAGGCCGAGGCGCTGGCCCGGCTCGGCCGGCACGACGAGAGCATCGAGCGTTACGAGCACCTGGTCTCGTGGTACCGGCGAATGGGCTCCCGACGGGTCGCGCTGGCCCTGGTCGGCCTGGCTGAGGTGCACCGCGTGCGCGGCGCCCGCCAGCAGGCTCTCGCCTGCTACGAAGAGGCCCAGCGGACCGCTCAGGCGGAAGGCGATTGGCAAGCACTGATCCCGGCACTGGCCGGCATCGCCCGGGTCCTGGCCGGTGACGATCCGGCCGCCGCGGCCGAGTACGCCGAGCAGGCGGTGCGGCAGGCACCGCCAGCCGTGACGATTCAGGCGCTCCTGGCCAAGGGCTGGGTGGCGGTCGCGCGCGGGGATCTGGCGGGCGCCATGGCCTGCGCGCAAACGGCGGCGCAGACCGCGCGGTCCCGCCGGGAACGTGCCCTCCTCGCCGAGACGCTGGAGCTTCAGGCGGCCAGCGACCCATCCGACGCGGCTCGCCGTCGCGCGGCGCTTACCGAGGCGTACGAGATCTGGCGCGCCGGCCACGCGACCTGTGACGCCGATCGGGTACTGCTGGCCATGGGCCAGCTGCCTGACGCCGGCACCGTCGACCGTCTCCATGCGACACTCGCCGCCGAACGCCTGAGTCGCTGCCGCGTCGGTGCGTCGCTGCCGCTGCCCGCATCGGCGCAGGCCGTACTGGTTCGTGCGCTGGGACGCTTCGAGGTCTACCTCGACGGGCAGGCCATTCCCAGCTCGGCATGGCAGTCGCGTAAGGCCCGCGACCTGCTCCGTATCCTGGTGGCCCGGTACGGGCGGCCGGTGCCCAGGGCCGAGCTTGCCGAACTGCTCTGGCCGGACGACGACCCGGACCGCACCGGACATCGCCTCTCGGTCCTGCTCTCCATCGTCCGCACGGTGTTGAATCCGCGCCGTGCTCCAGCGCCCGCCGACCAGATCATCGTGGCCGATCAGGGTTGTGTGGCGCTCGACCGCCGGCAGCTCCGGGTCGACGTCTACGACTTCCTCGACGACGTGGCCCACGCCATGCGCCTGCGTGAGCAGGGCGCGGCAGCCGAAGCCCATGCGATCCTCACCGCCGCGGTTCGTTCCTACGGGGGCGATCCGTTCGAGGACGATCCGTACGCGGAGTGGTGCGGACCGCTGCGCGAGGAATCGCGTGCCGCGTACCTGCGTGCCGTGCGGGCACTGGCCCGGTGGAGCCGTGACGCCGGCGACGCCGAGCAGGCCATCTGCCACCTGCTACGCCTGCTCGATCTGGACCAGTACGACGAGCGGGCACACCGGGAACTGGTGGAGACGCTGGTGGCGGAGGGCCGGCACGGCGAGGCGAGGCGCGCCTACCACCGCTATGCCGCCAGCATGCGCGACATAGCGGTGCCCGGGCCGGACCCCGCGATCCTGCTTCCCTGACCACCGGGGCCGGATCTGCTCCTCCGGCTCAGGAGGAGCAGATCGCGTAGGACGTGACGGTCCAGTCCGCCGCCGTCCGTGCGTGCTCGTGGGCGGCTGCCTGACCCGCGGTCAACGAGAGGTTCGACGGCGCCATCGTCGCCAGCATCACGTCACCCAGTCCCCCAGATATCTCCGCACCGACGCCGTGCACATTGGCATCGCCCGGACAGGCTTCGGTGGTCACCGCCTTTGACGCGGCCGTGCCCGGCGCCGACCGCGCGGTCAGCAGTCGCATGTGCGCGGCGGGGTTCGCGCAGACGGCGTACGCGATCAGATTCCAGTCACCGGTGAACCCGCCATGTGCGTCGGCTCTCACCATGACCTTCGACAGCGCCTCGTCCGGCCGCACCGCGCTCGGGAAGACCTGCCCGTTCGTACCCAGTAGCTTGTACCCGGTGCCGTACAGTCGCTTGCCGGCCGGGCAGAACGCGGTCGCGGACTTCGCGGTGGTCGTCCCGTCGCCGTTGGCCCACGTGATAACGACATCCTCGTCGTCCGGGCCGCAGATGGCGTACGCCGTCACCGACCAGTTACCCGAGTACGCCGTTGCCTCGTGGGCCAGGACCGTAACGGTGGTCCGCTGCACCATCACTTCGGACAACACGATGTGACCGGCCCCGCCCGCGATGTTCCCGCCTCCACTCAGGACGACTTGGCCCCCGGTGCAGCTCGCCGTGTCGAACTTGGGCGAGACGGAGTTGTACGTGCTCGTCGTCGAGTTGCCGACCGGGACCGGAACCGCCCGCGCCGGCGCCGCCGGACCGAACAGCACGCTGCTCAGGGCCACGCCCAGGGCCACCGCCGCGGTGCCGAGTATTCTCTGTACCCGCATTGCTTCTCCTCCTCGAACCCCGCGCTGTCGGGCGCGGCCGTGACGTCCAGGTTCGGCGGCCACGTCACGGTTTCCTCAGGGTTCGCTCATGGTTTCCGCGCCGGACGGCCGGTCCGGGTCCACCTGGGACCAGGACCGGCCTACCCCCACGCGTCAAGAGGAGCAGATCGCGTAGGACGTGACGGCCCAGTTCGCCCCGACCGGCGCGTACTCGTCGGCTTCCGCCTCACCCGCGATCAGGGCACCGGTCGATGGCGCCATCGTCTCCAGCAGCACGTCGCCGAGCCCGCCGGAGATCGCCGCGCCGACGCCGTGCACATTGGTCGCACCCGGGCAGGCAGGCGTGACGATACCCTTCGGCGCGGCCGCGTTCGCCGGCGACGAGGCCGTCACGAGCTGCATGAACCCTGCCGGTGCCGCGCAGATGCCGTACGCGGTCAGGCTCCAGGCACCGGCGAAACCACCGTGGGCGACTGCTCCCACCGTGACGTTTGTCAGCGCCGCGTTCGGCTGCACGAGGCTCGGGAACACCTGCCCGTTCGCCCCCTGTAGCTCGTATCCGGTGCCGTACAGGCGCATGCCGGCCGGGCAGGCCGCGGTCACGGTCTTCGGGCTGGCCGCGTTGGCGGCGGTGCTGTTCGCGATGACGACGTTGCCGGTGGGCGGGCCGCAGATCGCGTACGCCGTCACCGACCAGTTGGCCGCGAACGCCGCCACCTCGATGCCCCAGACGGTCACGGTGCCCAAGGTCGGGATCACGTCGGACATCACCACGTTGCCCGCGCCGCCGTTGACCGTCCCGCCCGCCCCGTAGACGGCCAGACCGGCGGGGCAGGCCACGACGGCGAACTTGGGCGAAGCGGCGTTGACCGCGCTGGTCGCCGAGACGCCCACCGGGGCCGGAATCGCCTGAGCCGGCGTCGCCGGACCGATGAGCACACTGACCAGGCCCACGCCCAAGGCCAGCACCGCTCCGACGAGCCCTCGGCGGCGGCTTCCTGTCTGTACCCGCATTGGTTTGTCCCCTCCCTCAACACCCGCCGCTGTCCAGCGGCGGTGACGAGGTCCAGGTTCGGAGACCACATCACGGTTGCCTCAGGGGCCGCTCACAGGAAGCGCACGGAAGGCTCGTCCGAGCGGTGCGGGGCTGCCCACCGAGCCGTCATCACCGCCTGCGGCCGCAAGAGCATCGAAGCCGCCGCACCCCACCCTGGACAGCGCGACGCCGTGAAAGCGGACCGAGGACGAGCAAGCGGCTATCCGGTGTGCGGCACCCGCGTAGCCGGGATGACGCCGAGCCGGCCGGCCTGATAGTCCTCGAACGCCTGGGCTAGCTCGTCGCGTGTGTTCATGACGAACGGTCCATAGTGGGCGACCGGTTCACGGATCGGCAGGCCACCCATGACGTACAGCTCCAGCTTCGGGGTGTGCGAGTCCTGGCGCGGATTCGCGGCGACGCGGAGCGCGTCGCCGCCGCCGAACACGGCCAGCTGACCGAGCCCGATGGGCCTGCGGTCGGCACCAACCGTGCCGGCGCCGGCCAGGGCGTACACCAGCGCGTTGTAGCCGGGATGCCAGGGCAGGTCGACCTGAGCGCCGGGCTCGACGCTGATGTGCGCCAAGGTGATCGGTGTGTGCGTGACACCGGGACCGGCGTGCCCGGCGATGTCACCGGCGATGACGCGGATCAGCGCGCCACCGTCCGGTGTGGTCACCAGCGCGGCTTGGTTGCCACGGATGTCCTGGTACCGCGGCGGCGTCATCTTCTTGGCCCGCGGCAGGTTGACCCACAGCTGGGTGCCGTGGATCACGCCGCCGCTGACCACCAGGCTCTCCGGCGGCGTCTCGATGTGCAGGATGCCGGCGCCGGCGGTCATCCACTGGGTGTCGCCGTTGGTGATCCGCCCACCGCCGCCGTTGGAGTCCTGATGGTCCACGATCCCGTCGATGACGTACGTGACGGTCTCGAAACCGCGGTGCGGATGCCACGGGGTGCCCATCGGCTCACCGGGGCCGAGGTCGACCTCGCCGATGTGATCGAAGTGAACGAACGGATCCAGTTCGGACAGTGCCACGCCCGCGAAGCCGCGACGCACAGGGAAGCCCTCACCCTCGTAGCCACGGGTCGCGGTGACCAGCCGGCGCACCGGCCGGTACCGCGTCGCCGCGGGGTCCAGTATGGGCAGGCGGGGCAGGACGAGGACGTTGTCGACGGCGATGGCTGGCATGGTGGGTCTCCCCTGTCAGCCGAAGGAGTACGGGCCGAAGCGGCCCCACGTCACGACGCCGGCCAGCACGATCAGCACGAGGTTCATCACGATCGCCTGGTTTTCCCTGCGGCGGGCATGGGTGAGCGCCGCGCCAACCATGAGCGCCACCAGGCCGAGGGCGGCCAGCGGCACCAGGATGGGGACGATGTCCAGCGCGGCGGGCAGGATCAACCCGATCGCGGCCAGCACCTCCAAGGCGCCGATCATCTTGATGATGCCCGGGGAGAAGTCCTCGGTCCACGCCATCTTCGGCGAGGCGGCCAGCTTCTCCTTCGACTGGGCCAGCTTCGCGCCGCCGGCGCCCAGAAAGAGCACGGCCAGGAGCGCCGCCACAATCCACAAAACGATGTTCATGAGGGTCACCAATCGGCGTCAGGCGGCGAAGGAGTCCTTGTGCGCGTTCACCCACTGCTGGAACGTTTGCAGTTGGGGGTTCAGCTCACGGACAGCGTCCAGGTCGCGGACGGCGTTGAACTGCGGCACCTGCGCGTAGAACTGGAACATGTTGCCCATCTCCACCGCACCGGGGAACGGCTGTGCCCGGAGCGCGTCGAACGGCACCGGCGCGTAGACCACGTCTTCGCCCAGGCCCGCGCCGAGCTGATCGGCCATCTGCGTACCGGTCAGGTGCTCACCGGCGATCGACACGGTCTGCCCCACCAGACCAGCGCCGCGCTTGAAGATGCCGTACGCGGTCCGGCCGATGTCCTCCGACGCGATGCCGGCAAGCGGACTGTCGCCCATAGCCAGGGCCAGCACGAGCCGTCCGTCCTCGCCGCGCCGGGGTGCGAGGGGGCCCAGCAGGTTCTCCCAGTAGAACGTGGTCCGCAGGAACGTGGTCGGCACCCCGGCGTCGGTGAAGACCTGGTCGGCCTCCGCCTTGGCGTCGAAGTGCGGCACCTTGTAGCTACCCAGCAACGTCGGCATCCGCTCGTCGTGCAGCGGGATGTGCTCGCGGGTGTCGTCCAGCGTCGACCAGACCACATGGGACAGGCCGGCGGTCTTGGCCGCTCGAGCCATGGTCGCCACGTCCTGCTTCTCCTTCTCCGGAGACATGTGCTCCCAGAAATTGGTCACCAGGAACGCCCCGTACGCCCCGTCGAACGCCTTCGTCGCGCTCCACTGGTCGCTGATATCCGCCTCGACCACCTCGGCACCCTCAGCGGCCAGCTGGCGCGCCGCGTCAGAGCCGGCGTTACGAGTCAGCGCACGTACCGCGAACTCACCACCGACATCGGCCAGGATCGCCCTGGCCAACCCGCCGCCCTGGGCACCGGTCGCACCAACCACCGCGATCACTTTCTTCTCGGCCATGGTTCTGTCTCCCCTCGACTGCATGTCGCGTCATCTGACGCGTCATGTACTTTACGCACGAGATGCATGACGTGTCAAGTGATGCGTCATCCAGCTGGCGAGCCGAGTACCAGGTCGTAGGAGTCGGTGACCAGGTCCTCGACCAGGGCGGCGGTGACGCCCCGGCCGGCGCCCACGGAGATCCAGTGCGTCTTGTCGAGGTAGCGACCAGCGGTGATCGACGGATACTCATCCCGCAGTCGCCGCCCGTGTTCCGGCTCCACCTTGACCGTGATGATCCGCTCGCGGGGATCATCCGTCACGATCAGGAAGACCTTCCCGGCGACCTTGTAGACATCCAGCTTCTCGGTGAAAGGGCGCCCGCTGCCGGAGCCGGGCAGCGCATCGGCCGCGCGGCGGGCCGCCTGCTGGAGCCGTATCCCAGTGAGGGTCATCGCGGGGCCTGGTTGCGCCTGGCGACCGCCGCCGGGGCCAACGGCTGTTGCGCTGTTGGGAGCTTGGCGACCACCAGCATGTAGGAGTCGGTCACCAACTCCTCGACGAGTCCGCGGTCGAGGGAGTCGCCGCCTTGAAGGGTGATCCAGTGTCTTTTGTTCATGTGGTAGCCGGGAGTGATCTCGGCGTGCTGCTTACGCAGAGCCGCGGCCTCGTCGGGGGCGGCCTTGAGGATCACCATCGGCTCCCCGGTCACGTCGGTGATCAGCATGAAGACCTTGCCGCGCACCTTGTGCACGTCCCACTCGGGGCCGAAGGGATGCTCCAGTACGGTGCCGGGCAGGCCCTCGGCGCACTCGGCGGCCATCTGCTGCAGTTTCTTGCCATTCATGATGTTCGGCTCCTTGCATGAAGGGGACGAGGTGACGCTCACGGCGGGATTGAGGTACTCGATGTGCGGATTCGAGTAGATCGACTCGATGTGAGCTAGGAGGCCACATCTGCCCGGCGCGTGTGCGTACTCCCGGCGCTGTGCCGCACAGGCGGCCCGCCTGTGCGGCCCCGCCAGCTAGTCTTCCCTGGGATCAGGCATATCCGGCGGCAGGCAACGGACACTTCATGGTCAGCAGCAGACAGGCCGGCAGGACCAAGACATCCACCTTCTCCGCGGGGCGCCCACCCCTCCTCGACGAACACCGCGCCCTGGGACGGCGCCCCCTCGACCTCCACCATGCCCTGCGGCGCAGCCTGCTGGAGGCGGGTCCAGACCGTTGACGGCCCGCCCAGAGAGCCGTAGCTCAACAACACCGACAGGACCAAGATCCACAATCTTGAGCCGCACGCCCCCTGACCGGTCGACTGCTGGCCCGCTGATCTAGTGTCAGGCCAGTTCATCAGCGGGCCTTGGCATGCCAAAGCAGAGGGCGGGATACCCTGCCCGCGATGACTCGAACCGCGTGACCGGAGGAGTCGATGCTGGGATGACGGCGGGGCGACCGATGCCCACACAGGACGACGTGCTCGGATACTTCAACACGCTGTCGAACTGGGGACGGTGGGGCGACGACGACGAGCTCGGGACCCTGAACCACATCACCGACGACGTCCGGCTGGCGGCGGCGCGGGCCGTGCGCCACGGCAGGAGCGTGTCGTGCGCGTGGGAGGTTGCCGTACCGGAAGACATGGAGCGGTCGACGACGACGTGCCCGTGCGCCGCCGACATGCCGGGTGCCGAGAACATGCCGGTGCCCGGCTTCCACGCCGACCGGCGCTGGGGCTTTTCGTCCGAGCGGCTCGGCATCACGTTCCACGGCAACACCCTCACCCACGTCGACTCGCCGTGCCACATCTTCTGGGACGGCACGATGTACAACGGGCGGTCGCACTCGTTGGTCGACGCCGAAACGGGATCGGCGTGGGCGGCCGTCACGGCGGCGGCGAACGGGATCATCACGCGTGGTGTATTGCTGGACATTGCGAGGGTCCGCGATGTGCCGTGGTTGGAACCGGGGCAGGGTGTGTTTCCCGACGATCTCGAGAAGGCCGAGCGTCGCCAGGGTGTGCGGGTGCGATCCGGCGACGCGGTACTCCTGCGGACCGGCTATGGCCGGGTCCGGCACGAGGCCGGTGAGGCCAGCGGTTTCACGCAGGCCGGCTGGCACGCGTCCTGCCTGCCGTGGCTGCATGAACGGGAGGTCGCGCTGATCGGCGCTGACACCCCCCAGGACGTTCAGCCGTCGGGGTACGAAGACGTGTTGATGCCGGTTCACGCCGTGAGTCTCGTCGCGATGGGTCTGTGGATGCTCGACAACTGCGACCTGGAGATGTGCGCGACGACGGCTGCCGAGCTCGACCAGTGGGACTTCCACCTCGCAGTCGCGCCAGTCCGCTTCGCCGGTACGTCCGGCAGCCCGGTCAACCCGATCGCCACGTTCTGACCGCGGTTCACGGCGTCCGCCGGTCACAGGTCCTGGATCAGCCGCAAGGTGTAGGCGTGTTCGAAGCCTGCGCCGATGCGGTCCCACCCAGCGAGGGATGTGGTGAGTGCGTCCGCGTCGTGGTCGAACCGGCCGCGGGCTCTGGTGAGGCAGGTGGTCGCCCAGTCGTTCTCCGTGGCCGTGGCCGACGCTGCCGCGAGTCGGTCTGCGGCGTCGGGCAGTCCACTCGCGACAGCCAGCTCCGCTCCGGCGGCGTGGGCGAACGCACGGTGCCAGTCCTGGAGCGGGAAGTCGGCAAAGGTGCGCTCCACCAGTACGCCGGCGTGGTCCATCCGTCCGGTGTGGAGGGCCACCCGGGCGTCGACGAACGCGGCGTACGCGTCCAGGTACCGGAACCGGGCGTTGCCTGCGACCTGCTTGGCCCTGGTCCGCCACAGCTGGAACGCATCGTCGTCGCCGAGGAGACCGTGGGCCAGCGCGACCGACGCGACCGCCGGTGAGAGCCACGCGAGCGGGCTTCTGGCCCGCTCGCAGACGTCCCAGAGGGCCAGACCGTCGCGTACGGTTCCGTCGAGGTCGCCCAGCAGTACCCGCGCTGGCAGCACCGCGCTCAAGGCGACGGCCGACTGCCCGCCGACGAGGTCGTCGGCCACTGCCAGCCTTGCCACGGACAGCGCGGTGGACGGGTCGCCGACGGTGACCGCGCAGGTGGCGGCCATGTGGTACGTGTCGGTGATCTCGGGTGCCGGGTACGGGTCGTCGCGGGACATATCGTCGAGCAGGGCCATCCGCTCGGTGGCGATCCGGTGCGCTTCGCGGAACCGGCCGGCGGCGAGGGCCGCGATGCCGATCCCGTCAAGGCCCGCGCTGATCAGCACCGGGTCGCCGGTCGCGCGGGCGGCAGCCACCGCAGCCGTCATCAGGCCGGGGTCGGGAGCGACCTTCGCCCCGTGGGCGTTCCACGCGTTCGCCGCGGCGAGATGGGCGGCCACGAACCGATCCTGGTGGTCACCGATGGCCATGGCCCGGTCGAGCAGGCCACGCAGCCGCTCGTGGGACACCTCGTCGGTGAACCCGGCCGGGTGCCGGTTTGCCGTGGTGACGGCGAAGGCGAGCGTGATCGCCTCGGCGTTGGCGTCCCCGGCCAGCCGCGCCTGCTCGGCCGAGGCGAGTAGCAGGTCGAAGGCCCGACCAGTGTCGATGAAGGCATGCGCGCTGTCGGAGGCACTGCGCAGGTCCCGTGCCGCCTCCCGCGGGGCGAGCGCCCGCCTGGCGGCTTCCTCGTAGTGGCCGGGGGCTTCGTGCAGGAACCGGCGGGCGTAGGTCAAGTGCCCGAGTGACCGGGCCAGTTGGTGCGGGACGACCTCGGAGCCGGGAGCGGCGGCGGCCAGGGCTCCGCGCAAGTCGTCGACGACCGCGGCGGCGTGTCCCGGACCAGCGCGGCCAACCTTCGCCTGTTCACCTCGCGATGCGAGCGATGGCGTGCCGGGCGAGGTCGCGGCATGCCTCGTCCAGCACGATGTAGTCACGACCCTGGTTGTAGATGATCACGCGGCGGCCGCCGCGAAGCCGTACCCCTTGCAGGGGGATGCGGCCCTCGCTACCCGCCATGCGGGTCAGGTCGGGCAACGCCGCGCCGGCCGGCGGGCCGATCTCGGCGAGCAGCTCGATCGCGTCCATCCCGATCCGGTCTGGCTCGGCCTCCTCCAGCAGGGTTTCGAGTACCGCCTCGGTGTCGCCGGTCATCCGCCACAGTGCACGGCCGGCCGCCACCCGCACCTCGCGCACCTCGCTGCGCAGCAGTGGCGCCACGTCACCGGCCAGATCGCGGGCGTCCCGGCCGATACGCTCGGCCGCCTGCGTGGCCAGCCGCGCACCGTACTGGTCGTCGCCGCGCAACCACGCGCCGAGGACAGCCAGCGCCTCCCCCGGATCGCCGCCGATCCGCCAGAGCGCCACAGCCGCCGGCGTGCTGGTGCGCGCGTCCGCCGACCGGAGAAGCTGCCGAAGGTGGTCGCTCGCGGGCGTGACCGCCGGGCCGAGCTCACCGAGCAGCGTGACCAGCGGTTTTGGCCACTCCGCGTGCCCGGCGAGCGCCAGCAGCTCGGAGCCCACGCCGTCGGCCAGTCCCGGCCAGGCGCGGATGCCGGCGAGTACCTGGTGCAGGTGCCACCGGTCGCCGGCCATCGGATCGCCGGCCAGGTAGTCGCGCACCGCGGGCAGCAGGTCGGCCGCCCGGTCGGCCATCGCCGCCAGGACGTCCGCAACCAGCGACGGCTGGTTGGGGTGCGCCGGGAAGGCCCGCGGGTCGGCGATGAGGCGCGCCACGTCGGCGGCGACCCGGCCGCTGTCGACGCGGGCCAGCCCGAGCAGTGCGCTCCACGCCACCGGCGGAGCGCTGTCGGCGCCGCCGTCCACCACGTCGGGCGTGGCGTCGGCGAGGAGGGCGACTAGCGGGTCAACGACCAGCGCGGTCGCCTGGCCGGCCCACGCGAGCACATGGGCGGCCTCCTGCCGTACCAGCGGCGCGGCGTCGCCGGTGAAGGTGGCGAGGACCGGCACGACCTCGGGCGGGGCGGAGCGCCAACGGGCCATCACGTACCAGGCGGTGCCGATCGCGTCGACCCGCCGCCAGGACGCCGGCGCGCCGCGTCCACGCGCGGCCAGTTCGACCGCGAAGGCGCGGTCGTCGGGCGAGGCAGAGCGCAGGAACGGGTACAGGTCGCCGCGCGACCACGCGAACTCGTCGTCGACGCCGGCGGGCGGGTCTGCCGCGGCGGCCAGGATTGCCTGCCTCTCCGCCGGCCCGAGTGGTGCGCTCCCCGAGGACTGGGCGGTGGTGGCCCAGCCGGCCGCTACGGCGGCGGCCGTTCGTGCCGGCGGTGCCGGGTCGTCGGCGAGCACCCGACGCAACCACGGCAGGACCTCGCCCGCGCGCCCGGTGTCGGCGGCCAGGGCGCCCACCGCGAGCACCGCGCTGGCGCGTGCGAGCGGGTCGGGCTCACGTCCGGCGGCGGCGCGCAGCGCCGGCAGCGTCTCCTCCGCGTGCCTCGGCAGCCCGCCGAGCAGCCGGGCCGCCCAGAGCCGTACCTCGGCCGTGTCCGCGTCGAGCAGCGGCAGCAGGTCGGGCAGGCGATCACCGAGCGCCCGCTGTACCGCGTCGCGCGCCGGATCCGTCACCTCTGGCAGGTTGGCGTACTCGTGTCCGATCGGGCGGGCGAGCCGGTCGTCGAGCTCTGGCGGCACCAGGTCGGCCAGGACCCGCACGAGGTTCGCCACCGGCCTGGCGACGACGAGGTCCACCAGGAAGGCAACGGCGGCCGGTGCGGCCGGCAGCGGTACGCCGTCGTTGCCCAGCTCGTACGACAGGTTGTCGGCGATCTCGTCGAGTTCCTCGTCGTCGGCGACGCGGGCATCACGGAGCAGGTCATGGACCACCGTGGCGGAGCCGGAGGTCGACTCCAGGCTCCGCCACGGCACGTCATCGAGGTTCGCGGACATCAACCACCATTCTGGTCATGTCAACATGCCGAGCGCCTGCCGGGCCATGGCTTTGGAGATGTTGGTGCCGGACGGGTGGGTCCAGGTCACCTTCTCGTGACCCCACTTGGCGAGGACCGGATTGCATTTCGCGCAGACAGCCCGGTCGGAGTAGATGGCCGCCACGTCGTCCGGCTGGATTCCCTTGCTGGTGAGCCAGTTGTCCATGTGGACCTCGGCGTGGACGTCGCCCTGCTTGCGCGGTGTGTTGGCGAAGGACTTGTAGTCGAAGATGTCCTCTCCAGTCGCGGTCTTGCCGACGCGGTACTTGACGGTGACGACTGTCTGGCCGCCCTTGATGGTGGTGCCGTCCGGGTTCTTGCCCTTGAGGCGGAACTCGGCCGCCTTCTTGCTGATGTCGGTTGAGCCGTATTCGACGTATTCGCCGCAGGAGCTGTTGTGGTCGAGCGCGCCGGTGCCGCTCTGCGTCTGTACGTAGTACGTGTGCAGGTCGTCGACGGTCAGGTTGTGCACGGTGGTGTGCTCGGTGCGGTGTGCGGTGGCGGCCACCAGGACCGCCGACCCGTCGACGTCGCGCAGGTGCTCGCCTGTCCGGACGTCGCCGGCGTCCACCCAACCCCGCTCGACCGTCCAGAATGGATGGCCATCGGTCGCTGTGACGGTGTTGGCCACGGACGGCGGGCCGCCGCCTCCGGCGCCGGCACCCACCAGAGTGAGGTCGACCAGTTCCTTGTCACCCGTGTTGGTGATGGCGGCGGTGACCTCTTCGGGCCGGGTCTCACCGGTTTGCGGGTCGGTCGCCAGGACGGTGTCGCCCGGCTGCACCTTCTCGATCGCCTTGGTGCTGCCGTCGGCCATCACCACCAAGGTGCCGGCAGCGAAGGAGTTCTCGCACTTGGTCTTCTTGCGCTTGGCGTTGGTGGCTTTCTTCGTTGTCTGTTTAGCCTTGCCCCCGGCGTCCTTGGCCTCGTCGACGGCGTTGCGCACGTTCGAGGCGTACTTCTTGCTGGCCGCCGCCTCGTCGGCGGTCTTGCCCGCCGCCTTGACGAACCGCGGTATGCCTTCGAGTGCCTTGCGGGCGGCGCGCAACTTGCCGTACGCCTCGACCAGGCGCGCACCGACGCCGATGGCCTTGATCATGACCTTGGCGGCCTTGAACATCTTGCCCCACGGCACCGCCTGCAACGCGGTCGATATGCAGGCGACGATGTCGCCCTCCGTGACGCACTTCTTGGCGTCGTTGAAGCCGACCAGATCGAGGATCAGATTGACGATCTCGTCGCCGATGCGGCTGATCAGCCCGTCGGCCTCGTCGACCACCTTCTTCGCCGAGGCATAGTCGGGGTTCTCCACGTAACCGTCGCCGCCGGTCGCGGAGGCCGTGGCGGCGCCCATGTCGGCCTCGTACTGCGCCCGGCACGCCGCGTCGGCCATGCAGGTGTAGTACGCGGCGTACGCCTCGCCCATGCCGTTGGCGCCGTCCGGGTCCATGCCGGATGGGTCGGTCAGCACGGTCGGCCGATTGTTGGCGTACGCGTACGTGGAGATGGCCGGTGCCGTCGAGTCGGTCGGGCCTGGATCGCTGGCGTCGAACCGGCCGGTGCTCGGGTCGTAATTGCGCGCCCGCAGGTGATAGCGGTCGCTCTGGCTGCTGTCGCGGTAGCCACCGGCGTACTGCAACGGGTTAGCAGGCGCGTCGTCGGTCAGCTTGCGGCCGCCGTCGGTGAGGTTGTCACCGCGCGCGACGCCGAACGGGTCGTACTCGTAGGCCCACTCGGGCGTCCCGGTCGGATCGACCACATCGGACACACCATTGAGCCAGTCGTGCAGGTACGAGTGTGCGGCCAGTCCTTCGCCGTTCGGTGCGAGCAGAGCCAGCGGACGCCCGTCGCCGCCGTACAGGTAGCCGCGCTCGGCGGTGCCCCGCGGACCCGTCTCGCTCTCGGCGGCGAGCAGCGGCAGCGCGGAGTTGACGTCCCACGACCACTGCCGGCGGACCGCCGCGTCACCCGTACCCGTCGTCGAGCCGACGCGCATCCCGGTGGCATCGTACGAGTACGTGGTCTGCTGGCCGTCCACAGTGGCGGACAGCAGGGTGTGGTCGAGCCGGTACGTGAACCGGTCCGAGCCGGCGCGGGTCTGGTTGCCCTCCAGGTCGTACTCGAAGGTGCGCTCGTTGGACACCGACCCGGTGGTCGTCTCCCGCATGAGCTGGTCGGCGCCGTCGTACGTGTAGGTGGTGATCTTGTTCTGCCCGGGTGCGACCACCTTCTGCGTGGTGCGGTTGCCCACCAGGTCGTAGGTGTAGTCGGTGCGCTCGGCGACCGCGCCGTCGCAGCTCTGCGCGCCGAAACACACCGAGGTGAGCCGGTCGGCGGCGTCGTAGCGGTACGCCGTCGCCTCGACCACCGTCGCCTCGCCGGGCGCCCCACGCGTGGACGTGATCCTGGTGGGGTTGCCGACCGGGTCGAGCGTCAGGTCGAACTGCGACAGGACCTGGTCGCCGCGCTTGCCGGACACGGAGGTCATGCGGGCGGCGCGGTCGTACGAGCGCTCCTCGACCACACCCGTGCTGGCCGGGTACGTCGTGCGGATCAGCTGGTCGGCGACGTCGTAGTCGAACCCGTAGCGGGCGGACGAGCCGCCACGGGACGCGGTCAGGCTGGTGACCCGATCGCCCGCGTCGTAGGTGGCGTCGACGCGGGTGCCGTTCGGATAGATCCGCGCGGTCACGTTGTCGTCGCTGTCGTACTCGTAGCGGAACGTCTCGTCGCCACGGGTGACCGTGGTCAGGCGGTCGGTGTCGTCGTACGTGCGGATCTGGACACCGCCGGGGTCGGCCGCGCTGGCCAGCCGGTTCTTGGCGTCATACCCGAAGGTGTCGACCTGCCCGCCGGCGCCGAATTGCTTGCGGATCAGGCGGTCGACGTTGTCGTACTCGTAGAAGATGGTGCGTGCTGGCCGGTTGGGGTCGACGCGTGGGTCACCCTCGACGATCCGGGCGGTCACCAGTTGGGTCAGGTTGCCGTCCGGGTCGTACACGTATTCCCGGCGGCGACCGATCGGGTCGGTGTGGACGGTGAGCCGGCCGGCACGGTCGTACTCCATCGACGTGGTGTGGCTGAGCGGGTCGGTGGCCTTGATGACCCGCCCGTCCGCGTCGTAGGTGTAGGTGAGCGCCTGATTGTTGGGCGCGTCCGGGCCCACCACCGAGGTCAGCCGGTCGGCGTCGTCGAAGGTGTAACGCGTGGTGTGACCGTTGGCGTCGGTCTTCGCGGTCAGCCGGTTGCTGGCGTCGTACGTGAAGCGGGTGACGCTGCCGAGCGGGTCGGTGACCGTCGCCAGGTTGCCCGCCGGGTCGTACGCGTACCGGGTGGTGAAGTCGTCCGGGGTGGCGCCGGCCACGTTGCCGCGCGGCTCGGTGACGGCGACCGGCCGGCCGTCGTCGTCGTACTGCCAGGTGACCACGCCGCCGGTCGGTGTGACCTGCCGCGTCGGGTTGCCGGCCTGGTCGTACTCGATCTCGGCGCCCGGCGCCGCGTCGGGGCTCGTGCCGTCGGTGCGGCGGTTGGCGGCGTCGTACGTGTAGCCGAGCTTCTCGCCGTTCTCGTTGGTCATCCCGACGACGTTGCCGGCGTTGTCGTACTCCACGCTGGTGGTCTTGCCGAGCTGGTCGGTCTGCACCTCGGGCCGGTCGAGCTCGTCGAAGGCGGAGTCGACCTGGACCCTGGCGCCGCCCGGCCCGTAGGGCCGGTCCATCCGGACCAGGTTGCCGTTGAAGTCGTAGTGGTACGTCGTGGTGAACTCGGCCGCGCGGTCGGGATCGGCGTTGCCGCGCGGCGAGGTTTCGGTGGCGACCCGGCCGGCCGCGTCGTACGTGAAGGTCGTCTTGTTGCCCTCGCCGTCGGTGACCGAGGCGCGCCGCCCACCTGCCGTGTACGTGGTAGCGGTGACGTCTCCGCGCGGGCTCTTCGTCTCGACCAGGCGGCTGGCCTTGTCGAACGTGAAGCGCACCGAATTGCTGAGCGGGTCGGTCTGCACGACCTGGTTGCCCAGCTCGTCGTAGGTGATGCGGAACGGCGCGGGCTTGCCGGGCTGCCACTGCTCGATGACGTTGCCGGCCTGGTCGTAGACCACCCGGGTGCGGAAGGCGTCCTTGTTGCCGCCGGGCACCGTGCCGCGCGGGTCGACGACCGATGTCATCCGGCCGGTGCCGTCGTACGTGAACTCGGTGCGCCGCCCCGTCGGCGCGATCTCCGCGACGCGGTTGCCGTGCGTGTCGTACTCGTAGGTGGTGGCCTTGTCGCGGGGGTCGATGCGCCGCGTGACGAGCCCGCGGTTGTCGTACTCGTATTGGTAGCCCTGGTCATGCGCGGGATTCGCCTGACCGGTCATCTCGTTGTTCTCGTTGAACGTGTACGACCACGTGTTGCCTCGCCCGTCCCGGTGGGAGGTGAGGTTGTTGCGTGGGTCGAAGACGTTGACCTCGGTGAAGGAGAACGGCTCGGGTGCCTTGCGCGAGACCGGATTGCCCTCGCCGTCGTGATGGGTTTCTTCCTGGTTGCCCTTGGGATCGACCACCAGGCCCTTGTGGAGCCGCTCGTCATACCGGTGGTTGACGACGTCGTTGTTGCCGTTCTGGCTGTAGATCAGCACGTTGTCGCGGTAGCCGTCGTAGACCACGACCCCGTCCGGGTCGGTGGTCTTGGCCTCTTGCCGGTCCGCGAACCACTCGAATCTGGTCAGCGCGTCGTGTGGATCGCGCTGCTCGGCAACGCGGCCGTTCGCGTCGTAGGTGTTGCGGACGTGGGCATTGCCGCGCGCGTCGGTCACCTGCGTCAGGCGGCCCGCGGCGTTGTACGCGTAGCTGTGGGTGTAGCCGCGCGGATCCTGTACCTTCAGCAGCCGGCCGTCCTGGTAGTCGAACTGGGTCGACCGCCCGTCCGGCAACGTGATCTTCGTGATCATCCGCAGGTCGGTGCGGTTTTCGATGCGGACCACCCGGCCGGACGCGTCGATCACCGACGTCAGCAGCCCCGACGTGTACCGCAGCGTCACGCCGTGGCCGCGGGCGTTCGCCACCGACAGCAGCTGACCCTCGGCGTTGAAACGCAGCGTGCGCTGGTCCGGCGTCACGAGCCGCCAGCCGTCCGCGACCGCGGAGAGCTTGGACCGGATGCCGGGCGGACGGGTGTAGCTTCCGTCTCCGGCCCGCGTGTAGACCGCCTCCGAACCGTCCTCGGCGCGAACCCGCACCGCGCCGCCCTCGGCGGCGACGACCCTGGCGTCATATGTCCAGGTCCACCCTGGACCGAACATGCCACCAGTTGGGTTGGCGGAGGAGTAGAACCGGGTGGCCTGGAACGGAATGCCGTACGAGGGCATGACGAAGTCGCGTTCGGTGCGGATGAACGCGCCGGTGGCCGTGTTGACCTGGGCGCCGCGGATGCCCTGCGGCGAGGTGGTCGGACCAAGCACGGTCGGACAGCCGCAGCCCGCGGCCTGCGCCGCGGGCAACGACGGCGGCGTCGCGGTCTTGCGCGGTTGGGCCGCCGCGGACGGCACCGAGATCGCCTCGGAACCGTCTGGCTGCACCACCGTGATGGTCGCGGTGTAGCGGCGCGCCGGGTCGAGCGTCCAGCCGTCGGCGGTGCCGAAGCTGCGGCACAGCGTGCGCGGCACCTGGCACTTGCTGAGGTCGCTCTGGCCGAGTGTCACCGAGCGCTGCTCAGCGCCCGACTCCACGTCGGTCACGGTCGCCCACCACTGCGCGAACGACGTGGGATCGCCCTCGACGACCTCGCCGTTGAAGTACACCACCAGCGACGTGTCGCCGAGCAGGAATCCCGGTCGTAGCAGCACATCGCGCGCCACCGTGGCCGCCGGGTCGGCCGCGGCGGCCCGGGCGGCGGCCGTCCGTGCCCGGTCCGCGGCGGTCGGCTTACGGGCTGCGCCCTCGGCCTTGGCTGCCGGCGGCACGACCGGCGAACGCTGCCCCTTGGGCAGGCCATGGTTGGGCAGGGCAGCGGCCGGCAACGGCCGCTCGACCGGTCCGGCGCCCGCGGGCGCTACCGGTGTTCGCGGTGCCGCACTGACCGGTCGGGCCGGTATCGCGATGAGGAGAGTGGCGGTAAGCAGGACCGCCAAGGCAGCGCAGAGCAGCATGAACCGACGCGAATGCCGCATTTGAAAACCCCCGTGATCGTCTGCGTTGAGCGTCAGTCGGCAGCCTATGGGAGCGTTACCAATGATCGGTAGACCTAAGTTTGTGATTTTCTTAAGGCAGGCTGTGCCATTCGAAATTAGCTGTATTTCCATCGGGTGTTCGGTTGGCGGGGCTTTGGATCTCAAGCGTTTTCGGATGAGTCGAGAGCATGGTGCCCGCGGACGATGGGCATTGATCGGGTGGGCCGACGTCCGCTCGTGCCTCGTTGCATGGTCGGCGCACGCCTGTGGGTCGGTGGCAGGATGAACCCGTGCGGGTCCTCTTCGATGGTGTGGTACCGGTCGCCTACGGCCAGACCTATGTGACCAGTCGCGAGCTGCCGGATATGAGCAGGGCGTTCGCCGGGCAGGCGAACGGCCTTTGCGGGGCCGGTGAGCCGGGTGCGCTGTTCCTGATGACCGGCACCCACTCCGGGCGGGTTCACTTCACGATCGAGCTGCATGACGATGAGCCGGCGACCGCTGTGCAGGAGTGGGAGGAGATCGTGGAGGTGTCGTTCCTGCCCAGGGATGCGGTGGTCGGGTTGGTCCCGTGGGGTGACGGGACGCTCGCGCGGCTGCCGCTGACTCCCGAGGGGCAGGACGCCGGCCGGTTGCCGGTCTATCGGGTGCGGTACTGCGCCGCAGGCATCGCCTATTTGCACGATTGGGCCGCCACACTGCCGCCGCCACCGACGCTGTGGGAGCAGGTCGAAGCCGAGATGCTGATGCGGCTGGAGAAGGAGCGCCGCGAGGAGGAGTACCGGCGTGGGCGGCGCTGGAGCGGGGCGAGCCACTGCCCGCCGAGTTCACCGACCTGATGGCGCTGCGGGCGCGGATCGTGGGTCAGGAGACCGTCACGTTCTCGATCGTCTCGCTGCGCCCGGCGGGCCGGGGTCAGGCTGACGCGCTCCGCACAGCCCTCGACGCTCCGGTGGACCCGGTCGCGATGGCGCTGCCGGCGCTGACGGCCGCGACCGAACCAGATCCGCTGCAGGCGGCGCTGGAAGCGCTGTGGGCCACGGTTTCACCTACGCCGGCCGGCGTGCGACGTTCCTGGCGCAGGTACGGCGGGCGGCGATCAGCTCCTCCAGCGTGTCCAGTGGCAGTGGCCCGTGGGCGAGCACCTCGTGGTGGAACGCGCGGATGTCGAACGCCGGGCCACGCGCTACGCGTGCGCGATCACGTAGCTGCTGGATGCGCAGCCGCCCGATCATGTACGCCAGCGCCTGCCCTGGCATCGCGATGTACCGGTCGACCTCGTTGGCGATGTTGGTCTCCGACAGTGCGGTGTTGGCCCGCATGTAGGCGATGGCCCGTTCGCGGGACCAGCCAAGGTGGTGCATGCCGGTGTCGACTACCAGGCGGCACGCCCGCCAGGCGTCGAACGACACCATGCCGAGCCGGCTCAGGTCGCTGGTGAACAGACCCATCTCGTCGCTCAGCCGCTCGGTGTACAGCCCCCAGCCCTCGCCGTGCGCGTCGAAGAACGCGAAGCGCCGGAACAGCGGCAGGTCATCGCGCGACTGGGCGACCGCGATCTGCAGGTGATGCCCGGGAACGCTTTCGTGGAATGCCAGCACCTCGTACTCGAATCGCGGCCGCAGGTCGGGTCGGTGGGTGTTCACCACGTGCGCGCCGGGCCGCGAGCCGTCCACGGTGGGAGCGATGTAGTAGCCGAGCACCGAGTTTTCCGCCTCGGCCGGGTCCATCTCGCGCACCACACACGGCGCGATGTCATAGCTGTTGAACCAGTCTGGCACCGCGTCCTCGGCCCGCCGCAAGGCGCCCGTGACCGTGTCGACGATCTCCTGTGCGGTGCCGAACCGAAGCCCGGGATCCTCGCGGAGCCGCACGAGAACCTCGTCGACGTCGCTGGTCCCCAGCGTCCGACCGCCGCGCTCGGCGAACTCCGCACGCAACCCCGCCACCACGTCCAACCCGATCTGGTGAATCTCCTCGGGCCCGAGCTCGGTCGTGGTGTAGGCACGGACCAGGTCGAGGTATGCGTCGGTACCGCCGGGCACGTGGCACAGCCCGACGCGCTCACCGGTCCGGCCGGCGGGCAACAGATGCTCGGCGAGCGCCATCCGGAAACGCACCAGCGCCGGGCGTACCCCAGAAGCGACGATGTCGGCGACACGCGCATCCGGTCGCAGCAGCGGGTCGCGTTCGATAGGCGTGGCGAGGTACGCGTCGACCTGGGCTATCGCCTGGCGCACGCCGAGCTCGGTGGGGAACCGCCCGTCGGCGGCCGCCTGCCGGTACCGCTCCACGTGCCGATCGAAGAAGCCGCCCAGCTTCTCTAGCCGGGCCAAGTACGCTTCGTCGGAACCGGTCCCCGCCGGCACGGTCGACACCACCTGTGCGAGCGGCCCGGCGATGCTGGCGGTGACAGCGACATCGGTGACACCGCCGCGCAGGGCCCGCTGCTCGTCGCGCAGCAGCCGGCTCAGGATCGCGTGGCTGATCTGGTTCTCTTGGTCGAGGGCGCCGCGGTCGACCGTGGCGAGCTCCGCGGCGAGTCGGGCCAGCTCGCCGTGCCGCCGCGCGGCGGCGGCACGGCTCGGGTCGGGCACCTCCGCCTCATACCCGGGCACGCCGAACACGCCGGCTTGGAACGGATCGCCGGCAAAATGCAGGCGGAAGTACTCCTCACCCAACCGGCCCAGCTTGTCCATCGGCGCGCAGCTCCCATCGTCCTAGCCGGCTGGACCCACCATATGCCCGGTACGCGGTCTCTGGCGCACCGCCGGTTCGAGGTGTTGGTGCGGGTGGTCAGCCGTCCACGCTGGTGTGGCTGGCCGAGCCGCAGTACGAGCCGGTGGTGTCGCCGCTGCCATCGACCAAGCAGACCCTCAGCTTCACCGTGTCGCCCGGCCGCACGTTGCCCTCGATGAACGGATCCCAGACGACGTCCGCGCCCGCAACCCCGTTGCCGTTGTACTTCGACCCGAGGCTGTAGGTCAGGTCGCCGGCCGAGGTGTGCTCGGTGACCCAGGCCCAGGCCCGGACCCCGTGGCTGTCGGAACAGTTGTCGCGGATCAGGACGTAGTCGTCGTTCTTGCCGCCGCCAGCAGCCCCCTCACCGTAGTCGACAAAGATGGCCGACCCGCACGAGTTGGTAGTGGTCGCGGCGAAGCCGTCGTTGTACGACGCGAACGCCGGGTTGGACAGCAACAGGACCGTGCCGATGCTCGCGGCGGCGAGCGTCAACAACCTGCGGGCGGACCGTCCGAACTGGAGTCTCATTTGCACTCACCCTGTTGAGAGACGCTGAGCGGGTATAGATCATGACGGACCTTCCCCCGTTGATCAAGGGCCGCGACGTCGCTCTCAGGCGCCCGGTCGGGCGTCAGCGGCTCCACGAAGGGGCGGCTTGCCGTCTCCTGCGATCTTTCAGGGTGCGGGGCAGCGGGTGCCTGGGGCCGGTATCGCGAGGTTGATCAGGTACCGATCGACGGCGGCCGTGGTGCAGGGCGTGGATCCGTACGCTCCGTGGCCCCAGCCCTCGTAGGTGACCAGCCGACCGTGTTTGCCCAGCTGAGCGGCGACGTGGGTGGCCCACTCGTAGCCGGTGCGCGGGTCGTGCAGGGCGTTGAGTAGCAGCAGCGGGGTGTTTGTGCGGACCCGTGGGACGCGGATCGGGTTGCGCACCGGCGCCGGCCAGCCGAGGCATGACACCACGGCTACCAGGCCCCCGCCATAGCGCACGTCGGGTGCCACGGCCGCGGCCGTATCGACGAGTTCGGCGTATTCCTCGTAGCTGCGCAGGGGCACCGGCCAGTCGTTGCAGAAGACGGCAGTGGTCAACGGTGGAATGGCAGCCGGGACCGCAGTGCCGTTGGACAGCGACTGGATGGCCCGGGCGTATCTGGGCCAATCGGGGCGGGCCAGGACTCCGATCGGGATAGCGGCGACGTCGAAGCTGGTGTACGGCGCGTACTCGCCGCGGTCCGCGCGGGCCAACACGTCAGCCCAGACCCCGCGGACGTTCTGGCCGTGCAGCACACAGTCGGTGCTTCGGTCGCACCAGGCGACGAACTCGTCGAACGAATCCTGCAGCGTGATCGCCTGGGCGCGGACGAATGTCCGTAAATCGAGGCTGTGATCGAACACGCTCTCCAGCACGATGGCCCGGACCCGGCCCGGGTACCGCTCGGCGTACTGTACGCCGAGCAGCGTCCCATACGAGCTGCCGTGGAAGGTCAGCTTCGACTCGCCGAGGGCTCGGCGCAACGCGTCGAGGTCACGCACAGTGCTGAGCGTGTCGGCGTGATCGAAGACCGGGCTGGTGTGACGGCAGGCGTCCCACAAAGCCCGGTTGTAGGCGATGGTCGCGTCGAAGTCGCCTTGACCGGTCAGCAGCATCGGCGGTTTGGGCACCGTCGGATCCGGGGAGCAGCGCGGGCCGCCGCTGCGGGCCACCCCGCGCGGGTCAAAGCTCACCGTGTCGAACTTGTCGAGAATTTCGCCGCTGAACCGGTTGCCGCGGCGGATCCGCTCCACGCCGGAATCACCTGGACCACCAGGGCCGAACACGAGTGTGCCGACGCGCTGATCGGCGTTACGGGCCGGACGACGCGCCACCCACAATTCAAACGTCGCACCGCGCGGCTTCGCCCAGTCGACCGGCAGGCGCAGCGTCGCGCACTTCACCGGGTCGTCAGGGGCGACCGGTAGGTCGGGTATATCGTCCGGACACGCCGTCCATGCAAGCGTCGGTCTTGGCCCACCAGTACCGGATGCCGAAGGAGCGAGCGCAAATACGGCGACGGCGGCGGCGACGGTGGTAGCGGCGGCCAGGCATCGGACGGCGATGCGGTGGGTCATAGTGTTCCCTTCGGTCGACTTGTCAGAGCGTCGGCCAGCAACGGCCCGAGTCGGTAGGGGGAATCACCCGGAGATGGCCCTGATCACGGCTTCGCCACTTCGACACACGAGCCGGTGCGCTGATCGCCGGTCGGGTCGGTGGTCACGCCGGCCCGCACCATCCCCGCGGCGCGGCGGCTGGGCACCATCTGAACAGGCGTCGGGTGGCGATACCACGCTGGGGCGCTTCCCGTTGAGGGCACGCGGCTTTTCGCATCGAGCGGTGGACATGATCTGATGCACGGAAGCGGCGTCGGACTGGGGAGTGTCATGGAGCTCGTGATCGGGTTGGTCTGTGCGGTCCTGCTGGCCCTGGTGGTCGGCGGGTACGGCGTTGTGCTGTACAACGGCCTGGTTCGGGCGCGCAACGCTTGGCAGAACGCGTTCGCGCAGATCGACGTCCAGCTCAAGCGGCGGCACGACCTGGTGCCCAATCTGGTCCAGGTCGCCAAGGAGTACATGAAGCACGAGCGGGAGACGCTCGAAGCGGTAGTCGCCGCGCGCAGCTCGGCGGCCACCGCGCAGGCCACCGCGTCGGCAGCCCCCGGTGACCCTGCCTCGATGCAGCAGCTCGCCGGTGCCGAGGCGAGCCTCGGCCGGTCGTTGGGCCGGCTGTTCGCGCTCGCCGAGGCGTACCCGGACCTCAAGGCCAACCAGACCATGATGCAGCTGTCCGAGGAGCTGACCTCGACGGAGAACCGCATCGCCTTCTCCCGTCAGGCGTACAACGACGCGGTCATGGGCTACAACAACCGGCGGAGCACGTTCCCGGCGATCGTGCTGGCCAACACGTTCTCCTTCGCGCCGGCCGCGATGTTCGCCACCGAGGACCCGCAGGAGCGCACGACACCGAAGATTCAGTTCTGACGCGGGTACAGACTCAAATGGATTTCTTCCAGCGCCAGCGCCTGGTCCGGCGGATGTCGGTCCGCCTCGTGATCCTTTTCGCCATCGCCGTGGTCGGCATCGTGGTCGTGGTGGACTTCGCCGCCGTGCTCGCGTTCGACGGGCTCTCGATGGCGCCACTCGACCTTGCCGCGCTGCTCGGGCTCGCCACCGGAGCAACGGTCGTGTCGATCGGCGGCGCAGCCCTGCTGCGCACGCTTGGACTGCGCAGGGCGGGCGGTGGCCGGGTCGCCCGTGACCTCGGCGGTGTACCGGTGCCGCCGGACACCACCGACCCCCAGCTGCGCCGGCTGCGCAATGTGGTCGAGGAGATGGCGATCGCTTCCGGCGCTCCGGTCCCCGCGGTGTACCTGCTGCCCGACGAAGTGGGTATCAACGCCTTCGCCGCCGGCTGGTCCACATCGGACGCCGCGATCGCGGTCACCCGCGGCGCGTTGGAACGGCTCAACCGCGACGAGCTGCAGGGCGTTATCGCGCACGAGTTCAGCCACGTGGTCAACGGCGACATGCGGCTGAACATCCGGCTCATCGGACTGCTGTTCGGCCTGCTGTTCCTCGCCGTCGCCGGGCGTTCGCTGCTGCGGCTCGGCCTCGTATCGGGAGGGCGAAGGCGCGGTCGGTCGGCCAATCCTCTGCTGCTGATCGGCATCGCGCTGGTGGTCGCCGGATACGTCGGCGTCCTCGCCGGTCGGCTCATCCAGGCGGCGGTATCCCGGCAACGGGAGTACCTCGCGGACGCCTCAGCCGTCCAGTACACCCGGCAGACCGCGGGGATCGCCGGCGCGCTGAAGAAGATCGGCGGGCTGCCCGACGGGTCGAATCTGGACAGCGCGAAGCGGGAGGAGGTGGGCCACATGCTGTTCGGTACCGGCAACCGGGTCGTCTCCTGGTTCGCCACGCACCCGCCATTGGCCGACCGTATCCGGGTCCTCGACCCCTCGTTCGACCAGGCGCAGCTGGACACGCTGGCCCGGCGGTGGACCGCCGCCCCACCGGACGGCCTGCGGGAGGACGCCACGCTCGGCCTGGGTGGGACGGCGCAACCATTGCCCGATGCGGGGAGTACCGTCGCCGCCACCGCCAAGCAGGTCCTGGCCAGCCTGGGTGCGCCAACCGAGGCGGCGCACCGGTACGCGGCGAGCGTGGTCGCCGATATCCCGGACGATGTGCTGGCCAACCTGCGAGATCCGGCCACCGCACCGGCGACCGTCCTCGGCCTGCTCCTGGCCGGCGACCCGCCGGCCCGCGGGCACCAGCACGCGCTCCTGGCGCAGCGGCACGGATCAGCCCTTGCAGACGCGGCGGTGCGGGAGGCCGGCCGGCTCGCCGCACTGCACCCGCTCTCCCGCCTGCCGGTGGCTCAGCTCGCACTGCCCGCGCTGCGCCAGCAGTCCGAGCCACAACGGACGGTGTTCGTGGACGCGGTGACCACCCTGGTCCATGCGGACAACCGGATCACCATGTTCGAATACTGCCTGTCCCGGCTCCTGCTCGCCGACCTCGCGCCCTCCGTACAGGGGCGCGGCAGGCTGGCACCGCCACCGGCCATCGGACCAGCGGTCGCCACGCTGCTGGCGACGCTCGCGCACGCCGGCAACCCGGACCCGGCCGCGGCCGAGCGGGCGTTCGACGCGGGCATCCAGCGGCTGCTGCCCGGCGAGCGTGTGCCGTATGCGCCGACACCGGCCGGCCCGCTCGCGCTGGAGTCCGGCTGGCCGGTACTCGACGGGCTCTCGCTCCCCGCGAAGGAACGGTTGGTCGCCGCGATCGTGGACGTCATCGCCCACGACCGGCGGACGACCGTAGTCGAGGCCGAACTGCTGCGAACCATCTGCGCCCTGCTGCGATGCCCGCTGCCCCCGCTGATCGGTCTCGCGTAAGTCGCTCACTTCCCGCCGCACGTCCACAGCGCGGCGCGCTCGTGTAGTCCCTGGCAGAGCAAGTCCGCCTGTGTCGGCGCTCTCGCGAGTGGTCCAGTGCGGGTTGGTCAACACCTTGCACGCCATTCGGCGCTCGCCGTCGGGCCGCACAGGTACGGGTTTCCCAGCACGATGTCTGGGTCGTGGGTGCGGTACAGGACGCCATCGGTGACCTGTTCGACGGTGAAGGTCTGCCCGACTCGGGGGCCTTCGCCGAGGTCGTCGTAATCGGCGACGACCGCGCCGTCCGGATCGGTGTAGACAACGGAGTCGTAGGTACCCATCAAACCGGTTGCTTGTTCGGTCAGCGTGAAGGTGGCGGTGCCCATGCACAACGGCTCAGGCGCGGCCGGGTCGAGGTTGAGGTGGCACGGTCCGGCGTTCCAGATGCTGGTTCCGGTCTTGTCCGACCTGATCTCGACCGCGTTCCCGTGGACGTCCCACTCCCCAACGAACATCTCGAACGCCAGCGGCTGTGAAGCGGATCCCGCCGGGCTGCCAGTGTTGGCCACGGCCACGGCGGCAAATGGTGTGTCGGCGCAGCGGGCGGCGAGGGTCTGCAGTGAGGTCTTCTCCGCCTCGTCGACGCTCAACCGCCAGCGCGTCTTCACCGCCACCCAGTCATGCAGGTAGCGGCACTGGGCATCGGCGAACGGCGGCAGCCAACCGGCGACGTCTTGCGCGCCCTTGTCTTGGTTGACAGCCGTACCGACCGCCGCCAGGGTGCGGGGGTCGCCGAGATCGTTGGCGAACGCCTGCCGCGTCGCGGGTGCCCATCGGTATGCACCGGACCCCCACGCCTCAGCCAGCGGCACCAGATGATCGACCTCGACAAGACTCGCGTCCTCGTAGGTCTCGTTCTCGTAGTAGGAGTACCACTGGCCGCCGGCGATGTCGCAGTCACCGGTGACGATTGGCGTAACGGTCGCCTCCGCGAGAAGGACCTCACGGCGGGTGTCACAGCCGTTCCCGTCCTCGTCGAGGCCATAATGGAACAGGTCCCGGTCATAGCCCTCATTCACCTCCGCCGCAACCGCGAGCGCGGCAACCGCTTCCTGGATGGTGCCGGAAGCGGGCGCGTTGGACCCATCCGCCGTGGGCATGACAACCGCGCCGGAGGCAAGCACCGACCGCACTGGCACCGGGCCAAAGCCCGTAGCTCCCACCGCCACCGCGACCGCGACGGTGAGGCCGACCACCAACACCGGACGCGGCCGCCGGCCCACCAAGAACCCATGAAACCTTCTGTGGCGACCGCAACTGGACACGCGATGCTGTCCGGCGGGTGCCGCCAAACGCGTCGTATCGCTCATAGCCTCGATGGTGAACACGGCGCGATCCATCGTGGCGAGTACGCGGGAAACGACTGCAGCCACCGGGACGGGCTGAGACAATCCGCCAGGGGTTCAGCCGTTGGACCGTTCTTCGAGCATTCCCACGAGGGTCGAGGCGATGAGGGCGACCGCCCGATCCTCGTCGTGGGCCAGTTGCCGCAGGACGCCCTGCGCGAGGGTCGCCGGCATCTCGGCGAATGCCTGGGCAAGGCGTATCCGCACCGCGGGGTCTGCGGGGTGTGCGGCGAGCTCGTCGACCAGTGCACTCATGATCGGGTCCGCGCACCCTGGGTCCAGTGACAATGCGCCCAGGACCTCGGCCGCCTCGACGTCGTTCGTGCCCTCGACCACCATGGCGACGAGTGTCGCCACGGCCGCGGTCGCGCCACGCGTACCCAATGCCAGAGCAGCGTGCCTGCGAACCGTGGTGTCCGAGTCTTCGAGTGCGTCCGCGAGCACCGCGGTCGCCTCGTCACCGGGCATCTCGGCGATCGCCAGGACCGCGCGCCGCCGGATGTCGACGTTCTCTGAATACAGGCCGGATGCCACGCTCGCCAACCCGTCACCGCCCGCTCGCGCGAGGGCCCACCGCAGCGCGCCGGCGACGTTCGGATCGGATTCGGCGAGGACCGCCCCAGCCAGCAACTCGGCGGGAACCGGCACGTCCTCGGCCGAGGCCAGGACGCTTTGCTGCCGGCGCGCGGCACTGGGCGAGTTGAGCCCCTGCAGGAGCTCGACGATGTGCAGGACGTCCTGCCAGCCGCAGGGCGCCAAGGCATCGACAGTACGGAGTCGCTCGAGTAACTCCTGCTCCCGCTTCAGTCGGTCTTCGGTTCGTCGGATGAGGTCACCGACCAGTGCCGACGGTGCGAAGGCGGGATCGGCCAGAGCGCGCGCGATTTGTCGCAGCGACAATCCCAGCGACCGCAGACTCTCTACATGGAAAATCCGGCGAATGTCCTCGGCGGAGTACTCGCGGTAGCCACCCACCGTGCGGCCTGTCGGTCGCACCAGCCCGAGGGAGTCGTAGTGCCTGAGCATCCGGGTACTCACGCCCGAGCGGCGTGCCACCTCGCCGATCAGCACGCGGCACCCTCGATGCGTTCCGGACCGAGCGCGACGATCCGTTTCGCCTCGTCGACGGATGAGTCGAACCCGGCATCCGGGTCGAGCAGGAGCCGCTGGGTGGCGCGGGCATGCGCACGCACTGCCGGGTCGTCACCGGCCAGTGCGGTCTGCAGGACCGGCTCGATCACGTCTCCGAGTGCGACGAGTGCTCGGCTGAGACTCAGTTGCACCTTCCGGTCGCCGCGACTGAGTTGTGCGGCTAGCTCCTCAGCCAGTCCCTTCTCTTCGCCAGCGGGCACGAGGACGACGGCAGCACGCCATGCGCTCCGCGCGACCTCGTCGTCGGCGTCGTGCAACAACGACCGCGTGATCGCGGGCCACGCCTCGCCATCGCCGATCTTTGACAGCGTATGCAACGCCTGGCTTCGGGCCTGAGCGCACTCGGAGCCAAGCTCCGTGCGGAGCCTGGGCACCGTGACCTCCGACGGGAGGCGGGTCAACGCCCAGGTAAGCATGTCCCGCACGAAGAAGTCGGGCTCGATCGCGCACCGCGCCACAAGCTCACCAACGAGACCAGGGTCGGCGTGCCTACCAGCCGCCAGGGCCGCCTGGAGCCGCGTCGACGGGTTTCCGGCGCCCAACGCGTCGAGCAAGCGCGTGACCTGTGAATTCCTGTGGGTCGAGCTGATGGGGACCACCTCCTGCACCCAGTGAAGACCTTGTCACAGTGTCAACCTCAAGTGCGCGATGCCCAGGGCGTGCAAAAGCAGTACGACGCGCACCTGCCGGACATCGACCTCACACTGGATCCGGTGACCGTTGTTCGACCGCATCACGAACTCCACGTTGTACGAACCGGGAGCGAAGGTGTGGTTCGGCCCGAACGTCATGTGGCCCGCGGAGCTGGTGCCCGGGACGGCTTGGAGCAGGCCCGTGGCCGTCCGGTTGTAGTTGCCCGCGGCGTGGGTCTCCAGGGGCGCCTTCGCGCTTCTCCCGTGCGTCCGGCAACGGGCTCCCAGCCGTGCTAGGCGGTGATTCCTACGTCGTCGAAGGCCTTGGCGATGGCGGCGAGTTTCTTGGTCCTGGTCGCCTGCGGATCATTGCGAAACAGCGTCAGGGCGGACAGGACAACACCCCGGCGGCTCGCGCTGAAACCCGAAGTGCGAGTCAGGCGCTGGGACAAGGCGAGGTAGAACAACGCCGCCACCTCGTGCGGTGTGAAGAGAAACTTCCCGGTGGACGCCTTCGAAGTGATGAGGTTGTGCGCGGCCTTGTTGTGGATGCCGCTGTTGACGTGGACGAAGCCATGGTCGTTGGCGTCGCTGGGCACCTCGCCAGGATTCAGCTGGCGGAAGTCGTCCATGTGCGCTGGTTGGCCATGCAGGGTGGGATCGCTTAGATCGCGAATGGGCACACCGGTCCCGTCGAGATCCTCACCCAACTCCCAGTTCCAGTCGCCGATGTCGGGCAGGTGTCGGTTGGAGATGATGATTCCGAGGATGTCAGAGTACGACTCGTTCAGGGCCCCAGACTCGCGCCGGTACTCCAGTCGGGCTGTGTGGTCGGTGAGCCCGTGGATGATCTCGTGCGCGACCACGTCCTTTGCCACGGCATAGGAGCGGAGCTTGCCGTTGACCATGCGTTGGCCGTAAACCATCTGGGTGCCGATCCAGGCCGCGTTCCGCCATTCCTTGTTGGCCGGGTTCGCGTTTCGGAAGGTGCAGTTGATGCTGGACACCACTGGGCTACCGAGATTGTCCAGGCCGTTGCGGTGCAGCTCTTGGAACAGGAAGTCGACGACCTCCTCGGCATTGGCGTGGGCGCTGATCGCACCGGTGTCCCACGGCTTGGGTGGGTTGACCACGATGTCGCCCGGCAGGATGCCGTCGCCGCGGGCGATATCGCGGAAGTTGAAGTTGTGGGTTTGTACATGGCGGACCGTGTCGCTCAACCGGTGTTTGCCGCTCTCGTTGTGCTCTGCCCGGATGTGCCGCGGCTTGCCGAGCGCGTCAGCCGTCTCCAGTTCCTCCGGCCTCCAGGTGACCGACTGCGAGCGGGGCAGCCGCGCGATGAGCTCACCCTTGCCGTGCGCGTCAATCACGTAGTCGAACAGCTGCGGCATCGACGAAGCGGCCCCATTTCCGGCGGCTTCTCGCCGCACGTTCTTCGCGATGTACACCAGCCGCCAAGTGCCCCGCCGCTTGCGGTCGTCGAAGTAGTAGTAGAGGCGCGGCAGCTCCGCAGGTGGCGAGAACGCCCCGCCGTCCTCGGCGATCACCTCCTTGGCCCGCGCCGGGGAGACGCTGGCGACGGGGTCGACCTTTTCGGGCTCACCGAGCGCGGAGTTGACCGACAGCAGCGAGTTGTCGTCGTCCAACTCGATCGTGATGAGTGAGCCGTAGACCGGGATGTGGTGCAGGTACTGCGCGAACTTGACCACCTTCGTACCGGTCAACGGCACCGCCTCGGTGGCGACGGTCTGGTAGTACGTCGCGGTCTCAGCCGGAGCCGCGGTGAGGGAGGGCACCGCCGGACTGGCGATCATCTGGTTGAGATAGCGCCGGGCCACGGTCTCCGGATCCTGATTCTCCGGCGCAAGCTCCGCGGGGAGCGACCGGTCGGCATCTGCCAGCTCCCCGGATATGGTGGCGACGGTGCGCTCGTACTTGTCGTCGCTGCTGTGCATGGAAAAGGTCTTCAGACCGTTCTCGGCCACGGTACTGCTCCTCTCAGGACGTCTTGCCGCATTTGAGTGACACTTCTCAAACTCGTGGACGCTTGCTGAACCAGGACGCGAACCGGGTGTGCGCCGCCGAACGTCAGAGGACGGCGGGGGCACACCCGGTCACGATCGTCTAACGTCCGGGTGGGCCTCCGGCGTTGCGGGCCGCGCCGCCACTGCGCGGTGTTGACGGCGCGGACATCAGGCCGCCGGCCGCCGCGATGCCGTCCACCAGCCAGGCCGGCGGCGATCCGCCGTCACGGGCAGTATCGTCTATTGTGGACGATCGGGGCGTTGTAGGGCCGTTGACGGGAGCGGAACCCGCGTCGACCGGCTGGCCGTCGTTGGTGATGCGCTTCTTCACGGCTTGCCCTCCCTCAGTTCATGACCGCGTAGCGGGCCTCGAAGTTCATGGGCGCGTTGCTGAGATTGCGGATGGTGAACCAGTAGGTCACCTTCGCCGCGTCGGCCCGCTCGACCTCGACGTCCCACTCGACCCCCGGCGCGCCCTGCGCCGGGGTGAGCGGCATGACGTGCCACAGCACATGCCACTCCTGGGGCCAGGAGTGGGTGAACCAGCTGCCGCTCTGACCGGCGTCGAGCGATCCGGTGAACTGGGTTCCGATACGCATTGTGCGTCTCCTTTTGGTAAAGGTCACCAGCCGAGGACGACGAAGCGGGCCTCGAAGTCCACCGGTGCGTCAACCAGGTTTGTGATCTCGATCCAGTACGTGGCGTGGAAGTCGCTTGCTCGCTCGACCCGCGTGCGATACCGCAGCTGCGGGGCGCCCGGGCGCGGACTTGTCGGGACCACCGACCACAGCACGTGCCAGTGCGCCGGCCACTGGAAGGTGAACCAGCTTTGCGTCGCGTTCGCCGCGACCTGCCCGCTGAACTGGACACCGGTCCAGCTCCCCGTTTCCAGCGCGGCCGGGATCAGCTGGCGCAGGTCCGGACGGTTGCCGATCCGCTGCGTGGCGGGTCGTTCAGACGAGTCCTGCTGCGGGGAACCCGTGGCCCGCAACAACTCTCGGGCCCTCGCCGGCGACAGCGGCACCCTGCCCTGTGCACGCAGCACGCCCTGCACGCACGCCAGCGCACCCACCACGATCGGCGACGCGCTGGACGTACCGCTGAATTGCTTGGTGTACCAGACGTCGACGGTCGGGCCGCTCTGCAGGTCGCCGTAGCCGGTGGTGACGACCTCGCGGCCCCAACCCTGCGCGTCGACACAGGCGCCGAAGTTCGAGAAGTCCAGCCGGGAGCGGTCCGGGCCGAAGTTGCCCGACGGCGGCGCGCCGGCACCGACGACGACCGCGCCGGAGTCCAGCTCGGCTCGCCGGAACGGATTGCGCCACCAGTCCGGGAAGCCGGACTGCGGGGTGTCGTAGATGGGGTCGTCGAGGTTCTGGAAGCCGTTGCCGGCCGCCTCCACGACGACGATCCCGCGCGAAACGGCGTAGCGGATCGCCGTGTAGTCGTCGGGCCACCATTCGACGGCGATGAACCCGAGCTGGGTGTCGCCACCGGGGTATCTAGGGCCGCCGCGATGGATCTCGAGCAACAGAATGTCGCCCGGGCCGAGCCGGTCGGCGGCGGCCTTGATCGCGTCGGCGGTCGGCACCGAGAACGCCGAGGCGCTGATTACCGCGTCCGGCGAGATCCCGGTGACCCCGACACTGCTAACGTCGCCGCTGATTTCGCCGAGCACGGCGGTGCCGTGGTGGGTCGAGCGGCTGTCAGGGATCTGATCCGCGGTCCCGGCGACCACCCCGCCCTGATTTTGGGTGAGGTCCTCGTGGGTGAAGCGCCAGCCCCACTCACAGTCGATCACCCGCACGCCGGCACCCCGGCCACCCGGCTGGGTCCACGCCCAGTGGGCGTCCACTCCGGCCGGCGCCGCGTTCAGGTAACCCTGCTGGGAGGTGAAATCGGGCGTCACCGGGGGCGCGTCGGGACCGGACGGCATCATGTCGTTGAGCCGTTCGGCCGTCCTTTCCGGTGCCAGCACGGCCAGATCCGCGGCCGGCTTGACATAGGCGGCCTCCACGGCGGGACTGTCGCGCAACCGCGCGGCGAGCTCGTCGAGCTGCTCGTCAGGTGCGTCGACCTGATAGAAACGCGCCATGACCGGTGCGAGCGATGCGCTCTCGACCGTCTCGACCGTATCCGCCGGCCTGCCGGCTAGGATCCGTTCCTCGGACACGCCGAACAGAGGCCGGATCGTCACCTCTTGCGAGGCGGCGACCGACTCCAGCACCCCAAGCGGCGCGCCAGAAAGCGACATCGCTCTGCTTGGCGTGATACGGAGTTCGGCGTCCGGAGCACCGATCAAAATCAATTCGCGGCGCCCAGGGCCGCCACCGGGCTGTGCCCTGTCCGGGCCATGGGCTCTTGCCTGCCAATCGTCTGCCATTGGGCTCTCCCCCGCGTCAGAACAGAGACACTTTCATGCTGTCACCGCGAACACCGGTAGTTGCCGGAAACGCCATTTCCGCCTAAAGCTGGGGCAGCGCAACGATATCGGTGAAGACAGTCCGCTCCTTGACTTCGCCGGCAGTGCCGGTCTTTAGACTTATGCCGGGCTGTGCGACCGAGTTGGGCAGCAGTTCCACCTCGCGGACCCGTAGCCGGAACTCGCCCGGCCCATTGGGCAGGAACACCTGTGATGCCCAATGCAGGTTGGGTGACAGGCCGGCAGGCACGGCCGGAAACGACGTGAGCCTTTTCCAGGCCGCGACACCATCGAGCGCGTCGCCGACTTCGACCAGATCCACCTGTTCGGCGGGCATCCCGTCGGGTCGGCGGCACCGCTCGATGATCAGGTCGACGCGGTTGACGGCCGTGGCGGACGAGATCGGGCCGCTGAGCTTGACCGCGTACTTGCCCGCCTCGCGGGTCACGGTAAGGGTCCGCTCGGGCAGGATGGGCACCATGTCCGTCCTGACCACCTCCGAAAGCCACAGGCTGTCAAGGCTGTTGGGCTGAAAACGGGCGACGGCGAGCTGCACGAAGGTGTGGTTGAAGGCCGCGGTGAAACCCACGTCGCACAGCCAGCTCTGCTCGCCGCTGTGGAATGCGGGCGCATGCGGTTTGACGACCGCGTCCGCGCCGGCCTCAGCGATCCGCAGGGCTCGCTGCGCACCGCTGCCGCTGATAATGTCGCCGGCGAACGGGCCGCCGGCGAGGAACCCAAACGACGGGTAGAGCGGATCGTGCCCGACCAGTGAGACGAAGTCATCCAGCGCGCTGGACTCGTCGCTGTCGGGCCGCACGATCACGCCGACCAGTTCGCCCACACCGGTGGTGTGCCAGGGCGGCTGCAGCGTGAGACGTACTCGGGTGCTCAAACGTTTCCTGGTGAGCACAGCCCCTGGAGCGTCCAGGTTCCCGGTCGTCACCCACTCGAAAGCCGGCCTGGCGGAGCGCACCACGGGCGGCGCGGGCCTGCACGAGTTGAGCACGACCACCGGCGGCGGTTTGCTGACCCGGGTGAAGGCGGCCGGGTCAGAGTCGCGAAAGTAGTGCCGGAACCGGCTGACCGCGCTCAGTGTGTAGTTGACCGTCCGATGGCGGGTGTCGCCGAACTCATGGCGGAACAGCGTCTGCGGCTGCGGCGAGTCGTCGGAGCCGACGACGAGGCTGGTCACCGGCGCGTCGGTCACGTCGTCCCAGCTCGCGGTGATGTCCAGTTGCGCGGTGCTCTTCGGATCCAGCAGCGGCGAGTCCGGGTGGAGCGTGACAAAGGTCTGGCCGGGCTCGCGGTGCGCCTTCAGCGCGGTGTCTGGTGCCCGCAACGGGCGCTGGACGGCGTGCACGAACGTCACGGTCCGGGCGGGGGTCAGCATCGGGTGCCGGCCCTGCCTGGCCGCCTCCATCGACACGCCTGGCAGTTCGGCCTGCAAGGCGAATTCGTCGATGATCCCCTCCCGCGGAAATGTCGACAACTGCAAGGTGATCCGCTCGGCCGGCGCTACGCGTACCGCCAGCCGGCCGTCGGCCTGCCATGCCGCCTGCGGGCGGCCGGATGGCATGGAGGTCAAGTGCACCGTTCTCGGCGTGAGATCAGGCCATTGACCCTGCCAGTTCATCGCCGGTACGGCTGGGGCATCCGGGCCGAGGTCGACGAGGGCGATGCCGCCGGCCGCCGGGTCGGGCAGCCCGCCCCGCATCCCACGCCGGGCCCAATCCCACGTCAAGCGGGGCTCTGTGCGATCGAACATGCCGTGCTGTTCGGCGATGGCCAGTGTTGTCGATGGTGGCAGCACCTGCCGCTTGTCGTCGAGGCGGTAACCGAATCGGGTGCTGTATTCGGCGATGTCGAGCCCGCCGGCCGGGTCGCTGCGTACCACGACGTGCTCGACCGTTTCGCCCGGGTCCAGATCCGTGGGCGCGACGCCGTCGAGCAGAGCGACGCCGGGGGCAAGCATCGGCTCGTACCGGCCATAGAAGATCGGCGGCGTCTGGTAACGGCTCGGTGTGGGATCACCCGGTTCGAGGCCGCCACCGGCGATGTCAGCCACCCTCGCCCGCAGCGCGTAGTGCCTGCCGAAGCGGAGCCGGGGCAACGTCTTCGACGCGACTTTGAAGGACATGCTGAGGTTCATGCCGGGTCGCGACGGCGGTGTGGCGTGCGGCGCCAGATCGAAGGGCGGCTGGGGCGTTGCCAGGCTCCAGCCCCTCCAGGCCGCGACGATCTCGTCGGCGTGCAACCCGCTATCGTCGTGGATAGCCGCGTTGGTCTTGATGTGGCCTTCCTCGAATTGCTGCGGTGATTCGACAACGGTGAACTGATCGCTGATCCCTCCGTCGGCCAGTCGGCCGTGTACCCGATAAACGGCCTCACGTTGTTGCAGCGAGAACCAGTCGCTTCCGCCCAGCTGCGGCAGCAGGTCGATGCGGTAGCCAAGCAGAAGGTCGTCGGCGGTGAGGTCCTCGGCGAGAACGTCTGGCAACATGCGGGTCGCCCGGTTGAGCCGCTCGGCCATCTCCTCACCTCGCCCGCGCAGAACCAGCTGCAAACCGCCCGAGCGCAGGGCAGGCAGCGTGGCCGGCTCGCTGGGCCGGGCTGTCATGGCCACAGCGGCTTCGCGAAGCCGCCCAGCCGAAACGTCTATGTCGACGGTCGCGACGTCCCATAGGAGGGATCCGGCGGCGTCGCGCCGGTCCAGCGTGACCATCCCGGCGTCCACGTTCGCCGTCGACCCCGGCAGGAACTGCGCACCGAACCGGGTTCTGGGCGAGACCACCGCGGGCAGCGGGGCGACATGGCCAGGCCACCGCACCCGGATCGTCCCTCCAGCCAAAGTGGACAGATCGTTCGCGTCGAGCGCGAGTTCGACGATGAGGCCCAGCGCCCGCAACACCGCCGGATGCTCCCGCAGCAGCGACACGGTTCGGTGAAAACCGGCCGGTTGCGTAGCCGCCGGTGGCGCTGACGGGGTCGGTGGCGTGGGCGGGGACGTGGCCGCCGCTCGGTGGTCGACGGGGTGTTCGGCGCCGGACCAGTGCGTATCGAGCAGGGTCCTGACCATGCTGGCGTATGCCGCGCTTTGGTGGCCCTGCTCGGTGGTGATGGGCGTCTGGGACGCGCCCTTGAGCGTGCTGGCGATCGCTTGCGCATCGCGCGAGGTGGCGTGGACGGTAAGCGTCGCGGGAGCGGGCGACGCCTGGGGACTCCTGCCGCTCTCGACCGTCATGCCGTCGGTCAGTTCGTCCCAAAGTCCACTTTGGAACGGGATCGCCGGTGTCAGGTCGCGCGTCAACACCGGCGGTGTATCAGCGCTCGCGCCGGGAGCGAACACCTCGACCCGCACCGTGCCCTCTAACAGTTGGCTGGGCGGCCACTGCGCCATACCGTGCGCTGAGAGCGAACCGCCGTCGAGCTTTGGCACGATGAGGACCCGCAGCAGCGCGCTGCCCGCCTTGAGGCCGCCTGGGACCGCGATCCACAGCATCTCGCTCATGCGAACGCCTCCCAGTAGGCTTCCCATGCCTTTAGCTGGGCCGCATCGTCCTCGGCCGGCAGGGCCCGATCCGGCGGCGCGGCCGGAGCGGCGCCGCCGATCAGCTCGAACTGTCCGCTGTCGACGGTCACGGAATCGGAGTAGAGAGTCAGGTCCAGCTCGATGACGAGCGAGGCCCGGCCGGTCAGTCTCGGCGGCGGGTCGGAGAAGGTGAGGTTCACCCGCAGGTCCACCGAGACGGTGATCAGACCCAGCAGCCGCACCGAGCCGCCGATGCGGATGAACGCCTCCAACGCCGTCGAGCCGTCGGCGCGGCGCACGAAACGCACGCCGCCCATGGCATGCACCTCGGCCTGGGCGACGACGAAGTCGAGCGCGATCATCGCGCCGAATTCCATCGAGAGCTCGAGTTTCGACGGGTTGTCCCCCACGATCTCGACCGCGGCGTACCCGCCGCCACCGAACCCGCTGACTGTGAGGCTGAAAGGCTGTTCGCGGCTGGCGAACGCGACCACGACCCGCGCCGGGCTCTGGGCGAATGGCACGCGCACCGCGGCCATGACGGCGATGTTGCGCATAACGAACATCCCGGCCGGCGCGTCGGGCACGCGCAGCTGGTACCCGACGACGACCTCGGAGGACGAGACACTGATCGTCGGGCCGTGCCCGCCGAGTAGGGACATGACCCGTTTTTGTAGTTCCTGCAGCAGCTTGAGCTCGCCGCCGAACTCGATGCCGAACCCCTCGAGCTCCAGCTTCATCGGCTCGCCCGGCCGCTGGGTGAATCTCGCCTTGTCGAATGTCAGGGTGATCAGGGGCGCGTTGGGCGGCAGGGCCAGGGTGAAGTTCGACAGGGTGCAGGTGTTGGGTGGCTCCGGCGCATCGGGTGGGACCGGGCCGCCGCCGACGAACAGGTCGAGCTGTGGCGGCGGCGCGCCTGGCTTGGGCCGGAACGGCCCGTGCGCCACGAGTCTCAAATTCGTCCAGCGCATCTCGACGGAGACCGCCTGCCCCACCCGCCGATGGATGATCGTCGGCGGGGCAGGTTTCGGGTTGGTGCCGGTGTCGATAAGGGAGGCGAGCGGAAAGCCGAACAACGTCGCCCCGCGGAACGCGTCGACCAGCGCGGCGGCCAGATTTGGCTGATCCGGCAGCACGCTGCTGGCCACCGGGCCGAGGTCGCGTGAAATGCCGTCGGCGTCGAACTTGGGCGCCACCAACGCGCCGGACCGGTCGGTGTTACCGGTGAAGTTGACCGGGACCGGCGGATCGAATCGCAGCGGCACCTTCGGGACCGTCCGCTGGCCGGTGCGCAGCTCGGGAGCGAACCTCACCGTCCGCGCCGCCTCGTGCCCCGCCCCGGGAAGTAGGGACCGCAGCGCGGGCAGCACCACCGCGAACCTTTCAAGGTCGGGGCGGAACTCCGCTCCCTCGGCCTTGCCGTCCAAGGTCAGCGAGTGGACCTCGTGAATGTCGCCCGGAAGGCCGCCCGCGCCCACCATGTCAAGCTCGACACCGGCGATGCCGACCGTGGCGAGTGCGCGCCAAGCCGCCACCACGCTGGTAGGCGGTGGTGCGTTCAGGAAGCCGACGAAGATTACGGGGATGGAGAAATGTACGTCCTTGTCGCCCGAGCGGCACCGGACCGGAAGCCGCAACGGCGCCCCGCCGCGCCTGGGGATGAACACCAGCGGTTCGTCCTGCGGCAGCAAGCTGTCGATGAGGAAGGACTGTCCCAATATCTCGACTTCGTCGAACGGAAACGTCGGGGTGCGCAGCCCGGTGCGCAGCGGTTCGAGGATCACCAGGACGTGCCGCGCTTGCAGCGCGGCGGCTGTTCCCTGCCTGGCGGGAGAAACCACCGGCAGGAACGCGCGTTTGGTGAACACCTGGGAGACGACGCGGTGGCCGAACGGCCAGAGCCTGCCCTGGGCGGTCAGGTCCACCCTGTGGTCGCGGCCCAGCACCATCTCGTGGGTCCACGAACCTGACGTCCACGCCGCGTCGGCCGTCAGCGATCCGCCCAGCGCGCTCAACTCCAGCCGGGAGACTCTCGGCAGCGACTCGACGCTTTGCGCTTTGATCTCGTCGCGTCGCCCGTCCAGCGGCACCATCTGGAACAGCGGTCTCGCCGCGATGTCGCTGGTCTCGGTGAATTCCAGCGGTGTGACTTCGAGTTTCGCGTCTGTCCGGCTGCCTTGCAGGGCTCGCAGCCTCGCCTGCCACAGGCCGACCGCGTCTGGTCCTGCCCCAGCCACCGGATGGGCAGGGTGTTGAGACACCATGGCCGACCCGGTCTGCGGTTGCGGCCGCAGCTTCAGCCCCCAAGGCATCTCCACAACCGACTTTTGATCGACGTTTGCCAATGCTTCCAGGATGCCGGCGACGGTCAACTCGATGACGGTCCCCCGGTCGATACGGAAGGCCAGCTCGCTGACGCCGGCCAGCCTCGAGTCGCTGTGCACCTTACCGGCCGTGTCGAAGCGGGCCAGCGTCGTCGCCTGCTCGAGAATCGCCTGCGGCGGGAAAGTCAGCGTCACCGAGGCCGCGTCCGCGGTGGCCACCAGTGTCGGCACGGGCGCGCCGGGGCGCACCTCGCACCCGTCCCAACGCACGGCAAGCACGACCAGGTCCCGGCTGCGGACCATCAGATAGGTCGGTGCCATTTCAGCCCTCGCTGCGCGAGGCGAAGGCGTACATCAACCTGCCATCCGCTACGTGCGCAATATGTGCATTCCCGTCGATGTCGAAGTCAAGGCTCGCCCACTTGCCGCCATCAGCCACATCCTGAATGGCGACACCGTTGCTGCCAACCCTGGTCGCGAACCTCAGCGTGCCGCCGGAGCCGTAGGCGACACAGAACCCGTTGTGGTGGCTGATACCCGGCGAGGGCCACACGTCCACACCGTCAACGTCACTCGCCACGGTCCCCACGGCCGGCAGCCCTGGGCCGTTACCGAACATGAAGACTTTGATCGCGCGCTCATTGCGTTCGTAGTACGTGACGATTCCCTCACCGGTGATCGAGTGCGCCACAGCCGGGAACTCCCCCAGGATGTCGCCTCCGACCGCCTCCCTCGTCTCCATCTCGTCGGGCCCGTCCTCGAAGTCCCGCTTGATCGTCGACAGGCGTAGCCGCCGCCTGTTGCCGCCTGGCAACTCGTCGAAGGCGGCGATCCACAGGTTGTCCTCGGGGTCGAACTCAAGGGTGGCGAACCAGCCTTTCTCGGTGCCGTCGGACTCGTCGACCTTCACGACGTTCTTCTTCCAAACGGGACCAGACGCCGGGTCTGCGCGCCGCCTTTGCTTGCTCGCGTGCCACAGCGACAGACCCGCCTGATAACACAGGTGGGGCGCCCACTTGAATGCCTCGCCCCCTTGCTCCGGGACTTCGAAGAATCCGGGGTAGAGCTTCAGGGCCGGGAACCTCACGGCGCCGGGAAACAGCCCGGCCTCCGTCGGCACCTCCTCGAGTTGCCAACTCGCCCGCCGGACCCCGTAGATCAAATGGTCCGAAGCCGCGCTCACATAAGCGATGTGTGGTTCGGAACCGCCGTCGAGCGCGAGCGCGACACGATAGGTGTCGCGCGTGGCCAAATCACCGGGTACTTTGCTCAACAGCCATTCGTTGTCCACCCGCTCGGCCAGCATCACGGCGCCGGAGTCCGTGGCGTAGGCGATCGAGGGCTGGTTCCCTTCGCCCGTCGCCAGGCACACCTGGCCCCTCACAGCGCCGGATTCGTCGACACGTTCGGTGAAGAATTCGAAGGGCATGGCACATATCCTTAGTCTGTGACTAACCATGACCGAATCGCACATTGTAGGGGTGCCCCTCGTGCGCCGGCCCCCGTCGCCCCCATGGCGTCCAGCGGGATCCCCATCGACGTGTACAGCGGGTCTAGTGGAATTGCGATGACGTCATTCCCGCTGGGCTGCACCCTTCGGTCCTCCTACCAGGTTAGGTCCGACATGTTGGGTACGACGATAAATCGACTGATATTAGTGAGATCAGCACCGCCGCTCGCACGTGGTCCACCGGCGGCACGTTCCAGCTCGGCCCCCGTCCATCTGCGGGGCTCGAAGATGCAGCCATCCAACCTCCCAGATTGGGAGCGGCCGCCGACGACGGGGCTTCCACGCGACGGCGACGCAGGGACAACCCACCCCGGTAGACCTCTGGCGTACTCTATCGCCACGTTTGACTGCTGATGTTTCACAGATCGCGTTCTCGCGGACCAAGTTGCGCGATTCAGTCGTTCCTCCATCCGACCCCACCTAAGCTACGCAACATGTCGGACACTTATAGTGAAGAGAGCACGTTGCCCGCCCAACTAAACGTTCTTGGATCCCGGCTAGCCGAAGCACTAAACACCTCGCCACCAGCCACGAAATCAATCGCTGCACTGAACACGCCGCTGCCACCATCCACGGAAGAAAAGATAGACCTTCTCGAAAGTCACCTACGGACCTCACTGGCCGAAACGACGGACATGGGTGTCGATCCGATCGACTTCTCGGCCACCTCTGAGTCATTCGCCGAGATCCTAAGGTTCGCCCGAGATGCCCGCGCGTTCGTCGCCGTTGAGACGAACTCCGACGTCTTCACACTGTCCCCCTGCGAGACCGCCGTCGGGGCCGGAATCTTACTCATCAGCGTGGGCTGCGGAATTCATCCCATAGCGGGATTCATCGGCTTCGCAATCGGCGTCGAGCTCCTGTTGGAAAACTGCGGCTGAACAAATCAGGATCGCAGTTGGTACGGCAGCCCGGCTTACCGGGCTCGCACCGGCGTGATCAAAGTTCTGGCGGCCAGGCCGATCCGCCAAGTACCCTGTTCGCTGCGGGAGCGGCTACCTGACCGGACACCGAGGCACCGCGTTCGGGAGGACGATGTGAGGGCACGGCTTCGGAAGCTTCACGCCCACAACCGGACGTTTGTGTGGAAGGCGTGGATCGGTGAGGTAGTCGGTGATCGGGGTTGCCGTCGCTGTATTCGGGTGCGAATCTGGGGCGCGGGCAAGAACAGCCGTGCTTTGCAGGTCGACCTGCTCTCCACGGCGCCGCCAGGGCCGTGGGGTGAGCCCTGCGCGGCGGATGGCGCCTACCCGGATCAGCGAGACGTGCAAGCGGTCATCGACTACGCCCTTCAGCAAGGCTGGGAGCCAGACATCGTTGGTGGGACTTTCGTGCTCAGCGGAGTGCAGCACGCTCGGGCCTTGGCGTTGCCGGCCTTCGTCATCACCGACGGGTCACCGAGCGGTGCTGTTGATGGCGGGCAGCCGCGTCGTAGCGCGGAGACCACTCATCCAAGATCTTGAACAGCTACGTAGCGGTCGGTGAGTGGTTGTCGGATCGGTAGAGGTCATGTTGCCCATGGGATTCTCGGGTAAGGGAAGTTTGACTGTCGTGGCCGTGTTCGCACTCTGGCGGTGCGAGTCAGGCGGATGGCCGTGCAAGCCCTGACCAGACTAGAGACTTTCGGATCGGGGTGGGCCCCAACCGGGTACTGCGGTCTATCTTCCCCAGATCGTCATGTACCGATTGCGGTAGCCATTGTCCGGTTCCCAGTACGTCGCGTCCCCCACGTTGGCGGTGGTCGTCAGGTGGACAGGCGGGACGAAGTTGCTGCTTGGCTGGTGCGCGATCGCCCGGTTCAGTTCGTCGATGATCTGCCAGCCCTGTTGGAGCAGCGGCTCCGGTACGGTGGCCGCTTCGTACTGGCGGTTGCGGATCCGTTCGAACGCCACGGGGTCACCGTCGCCCGCCCCGATGTTGTACGGAGGACCAGCTCCGTGCTTGTCGGCTTTGCGCAGCGCCGGGGCCGCGTCGGCGAAGTAAAGGTCGTTGATGGCCACGGAGTGCGTCCACGAGTCACCGAAGCGGTCAAGCAGTGACGAGATGTGCCGCGGCGTACGCGTACTGCCTTGGGGAATCGGAATGTCCTCAGTGGACAGGAGTTGTATCCCGGGACATGCTTGGAACGCGGCGGTGATCAGTTGAGACTTGTGTTTGGCGAACGGGATGGACGCGTCGGTGAAGACGACGACGCCGGCAGTTCCGCCGGAATGGCGGATAATCCACTGGGCGCTGATCCTCGCGACGTCCTCAACCTTCGTGGTTATGTTGGTAAACAGCTTGGGGTTCCTGCTCGGCCCGGGCGAGTCGACGGCGTGCCAACCGACCACCGGTATGTCCTTGGCGTTGGCTTCCTGTAGCTGTGCCGCCGCGACGTTTGGGTCGAACCCGCCGATGATGACCCCATCCGGATTGAGGGCGAGAGCGTGCTTGAACGCGCTCTGGATTCCACTGGGCGAACCCTGCCCATCGATCAGCTCCAGATTCCACCCGACCGCGTGAGCTGCCTCAACGGCTCCCTTGGCGACGCCCGCAACCCCGGGGTTGGTCATGATCTGCGCGATGTACACCACGGTCTTTCCGGTCGGAGCGGTGGGACCGGTGGTCGGGCCGGTCCACGGGACCGCGGTCACCTCGGCCGCGACCACGGCCGCTTTGGCATCGGCGAACGCTTCGGGACAGACAGCCCCATTTGCCGCCGCGAGCGGCGACGCGTCGCGGTCGGGGCCGCGGGTACAGCCGGCTAGCGCCGCAGACGCGACGACGACAGCGGCGACTACGCGGGACCGGCGTGTGCGTTGGGTCGCGTGAACCATTTGGTCAACTCCACCGCGGGCATGGGTCGCCCGATCCAATATCCCTGCATGTCGTCGCAGCCGAGGTCGATCAGACAGCGCCACGCTTCGGCGCTCTCCACACCCTGTGCGACAACCGTCAAACCCAGGTTGTGCGCGACCCGCACCCAGCCGCCGACGATGGTTCTAGCGAGAGGGAACTCGACGACGGTTCCGGCGAATCTCTGGTCGATTTTTACTCGCTGTACCGGAGCTTCCGCCATGACCGACACCGCGCCGTACTCGGCGCCGAATTTGTCCACGCACAGACCCACGCCGGCGTCGTGCAGGCGCAGCATCGCCGGGATGGCCCGCGCCGACTCGCGTACCAGGATCGCCTCGGCCACCTCCATTTCGAGCACGGACGGCGGCAGGCCACAGTCGGCCGCTACCGTACGGACCATGTCCGGCAGCGAGTCGTTGTACAGCGTGCGCGCCGAGATGTTGACCGACACGTTGACCTGTACCCCGTCCGCACGCCACGCGGCGCACTGCCGGGCGGCCTGGCGCAGCACCCACCTCGTCAACGCCGTCGTCAAAGAGGTGTGCGCCACCGCCGGGATGAACATGGCGGCCTCCAGAAGCCCGCGTTGGGGGTGGTGCCACCGCGGCAGGGCTTCGACCGATCTCACGGCAGCGCCCGAACCGCGGACCGGTTGGTAGAACAACTCCAGTTCATGGCCGGCCAGCGCGCGGCTCAGCTGCGACAGCGTGGTGACCTTCGGGTCCGGGGGTGCGGTCTGGGGTGTTTCGGCATACTCGGCCACCCCGTCACCGGAGTGCTTGGCGTGGTACATCGCCTTGTCGGCCCTGCTCAACAGGTCGCTCAGATCTCCGCCGTCGTCCGGCGCCCGTGCGATGCCGACGCTCGCGCCGACCTCCAGTTCGCAACCCGCGATCATCAGCGGCTGGCTTATGCGGTTGCGGATCTCGATCGCCACATCGCGGGCCACCCCACGGTCGGTCAACGGCCCCAGGAGTACCGCGAACTCGTCCCCGCCGAGCCGGACCGCGACACTCGCCGGCCCACTCGCCTGCTGGATGAGCTTCGCGGCGGTGACCAGCAAGTCGTCACCGGCGGGGTGCCCAAGGGCGTCGTTGACTGGTTTGAAGTTATCCAGATCGATGAGCAGGAGGGCGGTCGGCCGCTCCGGCGTGGATCGGGCGAGCGTAGGGGGCGCGACGCGGCGCAGCAGCAGGCGGTTGCCGAGACCGGTCAGGGCGTCGTGCATGGCGGCGTGATCCTGCCGCAGCTGATGTCGTCGGACCTGGAGGATGCCAGCCAGGGCGAGCAGCAGCACGATCGCACCACCGGCGTAAACCAGATTCATCGACTGGGCTACCGGTCCATCGACCTGGTCGCGGGGCAACACTACTTGGGCGACAGCGTCCATGATGCCGTCGCCGTTGGCGTCGTACGGGTGGTAGACAACCACGGTGTCAGCCGCTCCGATGTCTGTCACCGCGAAGGGCTCCCCCATCCGAGCCCGCGCCACGACGCTCGGAGACGGTGTGTAGACCGCACTCGGCTCGCCATCGCTGTACACGACCCGCGAGGTCGCGAGCGACCAGATCGAGAGGTTGACCACCTCGCCGCGGCGTTTGAGCATGGTCACATCGGCGTTCAGGGCAGCGGCGTTGACCGGGTTCGTTCCGTGTGTGATGTCGGTCAGCGTCAAGCTCCGGTCAATGACGAGCGAGTTCAGGATCGCCACCCCGTGGACCGCGTTCTGCAGAGCCCGGGACCGAATTTGCGCGCGCACGGCAAGAGTAGCGATGGCTACCGTCAAGATCACCAACGCGACCACCGCCACCAGCACGCGCCACGACGTGAGGGCCCGCGGTTCGGGCAAGGCGGGAGATCCCACAGGGAAAGAGTACGACTTACCAGGTTTTATAGCACCTGACCCATCAGAGATTTACGCGAAGAGAATCCGATTTGTCACGTTTCGCCATGGCGCCGAGATCGTCTTTCGCTCCGCATCAACGGCATGGCGGTCCAGGTTCGGGAAGGGCAGGCGAGCAGGGACCACGGCGGAACGGGCCGGTCGCTTTCGATCAACGCCGCGCAGGCGCCACGAGCGCGCAGGCTGACGGGTCTGGCCGGTGCCGGCACCGAGCAGTGCGAGGTGGTGATGGCCGTGCCCGAGAAGATGCTCGGCGGCATGCTGCGCTCGTCGGGTGTCTGAACCCGCCGTGGCGATGGGTCACGTCGATCTGGCTCGACTGGTCTGTGGCGCTGCGCGCCCGAAGCCAGCGTGCTCGCCGGGTCAGGACGTGGGCAGCTCTAGGCAGGAGCCGCAGAATCCGTGTGGGTCCGGTGGCGGTATCTCGCCCTCGACATAGAAGACACTCTTCATGACGAGCGGGTCGGTCGTACGGATCGGCTCCATCGTGGCGGAGCCGTCGTCCGGAAACGTCACGCGGACGCAGGCGATCCGGTCGCTGAGGGTACGCATTGCGCACACTCCCATCTGCTCGCCTTGGGGCTTTGAGCGGAAGACGCCGGCGAACATGGTCGGCCGGTTGGGCTCGTAGCTCACCACCAGGTGCGAGTATGCGAACGCGATGGAGAAGGGAGACGGCGAGAAGACGACCAGTGCGAACTTGGGGTCGCCCAGAGACGGCGCGCACGGCGTGACATAGCCGCGGAGCGCGGTCTGCTTGTCGTCGACGCTCGTCTCGATCCCAGTGAACTGCCCGGTCGCGCAGGCCGCCGGGAGCCAGGGTTGGGCGGCCTGCGCCTGCGACGCTGTGCCGAGCGTCAGCGCCAGGATTGTCGTGAGCGCGGCGGCGACGCTGATGACTGGCCGCACGAGCGGGTGTGACACGAGAATCTCCTCAGGTTTCCTTGGGGCCGCTGTCGCCGTAGCGCGGCGGTTGGGGTGCGGCGCCGGCCGCGCCGAGCAGCAGGGCGAGCTGGAACCGGTTCTCGACTCCGAGGCGGTCCATCAGGCTTCGCATGGTGTAGGCAACGGTGCGGACGCTGAGCCGCAGTTCCTGCGCCGCCGACTGGTCCGTGTATCCCATGGCGAGCAGGCGCACCAGTGCCAGCTCCCGGTTGCTCAGGTCGATGGGTGGTACCCCCGGCTCCCGCGGATCGACCCGTCGGCCCACAGCCGGTCGAACATGCCCGCCAGAGCCCGCACGACCGGCGCGTCGGCGACCTCGACGTAGCCCTTTTCGAGGTCCAGAGTCATCAACTTCAGCGCATGCGTCCCCAGCTCCCGGTACATCCCACCGGAGCGGCCCAGAGCCGTGGCGAACCCGCTCAACCGGTCACCGTCGCTTGGCGGCAGGCCGAGCACCCGCAGCGGATGCCGTGCGCCAGCATGCTGCGTCCGGCGGCGATGAGAGGCGACGCCCGCAGGCGCCACCGTTCGAGGGCCGAGTCGGGAGTACCGCGTTGCCGGAACGTGTGGAGCACCCGCTCCAGCGTCACCGCTTCCCACACCAGACCGTCCCTCGACCAGTACCCGGCGTTCGTGGCCGTGCGGATCAGCCCGGGAACAACCTCCGTCGACAGCCCCAACGGACTCCCTATCGCGAATCCAGTCCTACTCCCTTGTGGAGGACAGGAGATCACCTTCGGATGGACCTGTGAAGACGAAGCCACAGGCTTGCATGTTCCTGCAATCCGTCGTGTTGGGGCGGGGCTGGGCAGGCTTGACGGGACGTCCAGGGTCCACAATTCTCGGTGACAGGCAATGGCGGCTGTGGCAGTGGGCACGGCGGCGCGGAGGGGGCTGCATGCTGGGTGAGGTCACGCTGCCGGAGGCGTTCACGCGGACGGCGCGCCGGATGGGGGACCGGGAAGCCGTCACCGACACCGCGACCACCCTTTCTTACGCCGCGCTGGACGCGCGTTCCGACCGGCTGGCGGCCGTCCTGACGACGACGGCCGGCGTCGGCCCCGGTGACCGGGTCGGACTGTACGCCGGGCGGACTGTCGAGCTTGTCGTCGGGATCCTCGGAATCCTCAAGGCCGGGGCGGCCTACGTACCGTTGGATCCGACGTATCCGGTGGAGCGGTTGCTGTTCCTGGCCGCGGACGCGCAACTGGCCGCGATCGTCGCCGACGGCACGACCCCACCCACGGAACTCGGCGACCGGCCGGTCGTGCGTACCGACGAATCCGTGCCCCCGGCCGGCGGCAGCCCGCCGGGACGGGTGATCGGACCGACCGACCTGGCATACCTCATCTACACCTCGGGTTCGACCGGGATGCCCAAGGGGGTCATGGTCGAGCACCGGCACGTCACGGCCATGCTGGACGCGGCGGCCGGGGTCTTCGACTTCGCCGCCGGGGACGTGTGGACCCTGTTCCACTCGTACGCGTTCGACTTCTCGGTGTGGGAGCTGTTCGGGGCGCTGTTGCACGGATCCCGGCTCGTGGTGGTGTCCCGTGACGTCGCCCAGTCACCGGAACGGATGTGGGACCTGGTGGTCGGGCACGGGGTCACCGTACTCAGCCAGACCCCTTCGTACTTCCAGCAGATGGTGGCCGCCGACCCGAGCCGGGACGGCGTCCGGCACCGGCTGCGTTACGTCGTGTTCGGTGGCGAGCAGCTGCGGTTCGACAGCCTGCGGCCCTGGTACGAGCGGTACGGCGGGACCGGCCCGACGTTGGTGAACATGTACGGGATCACCGAGACCACGGTGCATGTGACGGCCCGACCAGTAGCGGCGACGGACGTCGGCCCCCGCAGCCTCATCGGGGAGCCGCTGCCGCACCTATCGCTGCGACTGCTCGACGACGACCTCCGGGACGTGCCACCGGGTCGGCCAGGCGAGATCTGGGTGGGCGGGGCCGGAGTCTCCCGCGGCTACTGGCGGCAGCCGGCGCTCACCGCGGAGCGGTTCCAGCCGGACCCGGACGGTCCACCCGGGTCCCGCCGGTGCCGCAGCGGTGACCTGGCCGTCGTCGGGGCGGACGGCCAGCGGGAGTACCGGGGTCGTGCCGGCGACCAGGACCGTGGGGCGCTGGCCACCCTGCCGGTGCCGGTCGACAGTGTCCCGCCACCCGCATTGTCGCCGGTGGAGCAGACGTTGCACGACGTCTGGTGCGAGATCCTCGGCGTCGAGACGGTCGGCCTCGATGACGACTTCTTCGCCGCCGGCGGCGACTCGATGGTGGCGATCAGGGTGGCGTCGGCGTGCGCGGCGCGGGGTGCCCGGTTCGACCTCACCGATCTTCTCCGCGGCCGGACGATCCGTACGCTCGCACGGCGGGTCGCGACCACCACGACGGAACCGGCACCGACGGCACCACTGAGCCTGCTCAGCTCGGACGACCGTCGCCGCCTACCGGACGACGTCGTCGACGCGTATCCCCTGACGGCGTTGCAGCTCGGAATGCTGTACCACGCGGAGGGCACCGACTCTCACAGCTACCACAGTGTCAGCAGCGCAGTGGTCAACGCCAGCTTCGACGGTGACCGGATGCAGCGGTGCCTCGCGGAGCTGGTCGCCCGGCACGAGGCGCTGCGCACCTCCTTCGACCTGCACACCTGCGATGTGCCGGTCGCGCGGGTGCACCGGCATGCGACCGCCGAGCTCACCGTCACCGACCACAGTGGAATGTCCGCCGCGGCGCGGCGGGACGCGGCCAAGGCGGCATGGGCCGCCGAACAGGACCGCAAGGTGGACTGGCGCGTCGCACCCATGGTCCGGTTCGCGGTGACGGTCCTCGGTCCGGACGCCTTCCGGCTCACCTGGTCCGAACACCACGCGGTGCTCGACGGGTGGAGCAGCGCCAGCTTGTTCGCCGAACTCGTCGCCCGATACACCGACACGTCGCCCGCCACCACGGCCACCGGCCCGCTGCCACCGTTCCGTGACTACGTCGCCGCAGAACTCGCGGCCCGCGGCTCGACGCAGGCACGTGACTTCTGGACCGGTTACCTCGCCGCCCCGGCCCCGCGTGGTCTCACGCGCGGTGGTCGGCCGGCCGACCGCCGCGTCACATCGCTCGAACTGCCGGTGTCCACCGAGGTGTCGGGCCGGTTGCGGCAGATAGCGCGGGTTGCCGCAGTGCCGCTGAAGTCGCTGCTGCTGGCCGTACACGCCGCCACGCTCGGCGCGTACACCGGTGCCGCTTCGGAGGTCGTGGTCGGGCAGGTGACGCACGGTCGGCTGGGTTCACCCGGTGGCGACCGGGCACTCGGGCTGTTCCTGAACACCGTGCCGCTGCGGGTGCCGGTGCACCGTGGGTCGTCGTCCTGGCTCGAGTTGGCAAGGGAGACGGCGGCAGCGGAACGGGAGATGCAGCCGTACCGCCGGTACCCGCTGTCGGACATCCAGCGGGCTGCTCCGCACCGGCCGCCCCTGGACAACCTGTTCCACTTCACCGACTTCCACGTCCAGGACCGGCTGGTGCAGTCCGGTGTCGTGGCGACCGACAGCTTCCGCACCGCCAGCGACACCCACTTTCCGTTGACCGTGGAGGTCGCGGCCGTGGCCGGCACCGGTCAGCTCAGCGTCCTTCTGCAGGGCCGCCGTGACTACTGGCGCGTCGAAGACCTGCACGCGTTCGGTGCGGTGTTCCTGGACGGCCTCGCCGCGCTCACGGCCGCTCCCGACCAGCCGCCACCCCGGCGCCGCCCGGCCGCGGCACCACCGACCGACCACGCCGACCAGGCCCGCACCACCATCTGCGACCGGATCGCCGCCACCGTACGTCGGCACCCGGACCAGGTCGCGGTCGCCACCAGCGACGACGCACTGCCCTACCGGCAGCTGTGGCTCCGGTCCGGCGCCGTGGCGGCGGCGCTGCGGGGCACCGCCGGTACGGTCGTCGCAGTGCTGCTGCCCCGCACACCGGACCTCGTGGTCGCCCTCCTCGGGGTGCTGCGGGCCGGCGCCGTACTGCTGCCAATCGACCCGGACCAGCCAGCGCTGCGGATCGCACAGCTGCTCGACGACGCCGGCGCCACCGCGGTGGTCGGTGACCCGGCCACGCTGCACCATGCGTCCGGCCGTCGGGCCGTGGACGTCACCACGGTGGACGTCACCGACGCGACCGGCGACGCCACGGCACCGGTCCACTGTGCTGACCTCGCCTACGTGCTGTACACCTCGGGTTCGACCGGAACACCGAAAGGCGTCGCGGTCGAGCACCGGGCCCTCGCCGCGATCGCGGACGCCGTCATCGACCGGCTGGGCCTGTCGGCCGACGACGTGGTGCTCGGCTGGACCACCGTCGCGTTCGACATCGCCATCGTGGAGCTGCTATTCGCCCTGGTCACCGGCGCGCGCGTGGAGCTGGTGACCGACCGCGAGGCGGACGACCCGGTACGGGTGGCCCGCCGCATCGTCGCCGGTGGCGTCACGGTGGTGCAGAGCACGCCGTCCCGACTCGCGGTGCTGGTCGAGGCGGGGTGGCGCGGCCAGGCGACGGTCGTCAGCGCCGGTGAGCCGCTGCCGCCGACGCTGGCCGGCGACCTGAGGGCCAACGGGTGCGTGGTGTGGAACGGCTACGGCCCGACGGAGGCGACCATCTACGCGACGATGCACCAGGTGACGGGCGAGGAGACCGGTTCGGTACCGATCGGTCGGCCTCTTCCCGGCGTCGACGTATCGATCGTGGACGAGCGGGGCGCGGACGTGCCGCCCGGCGTCGGCGGTGAGCTTCTCATCGGCGGTGTCGGGGTGGCGCGCGGATACCTCGGCCAACCCGCATTGACCGCCGACCGGTTCCGGGCTGCCGCGGCCGGCACCCGCCGGTACGCCACCGGGGACATCGTGCGGTCCCGTCCCGACGGTCTCCTCGAGTACCGGGGGCGCCGCGACCACCAGGTGAAACTGCACGGTGTCCGGATCGAGCTCGCCGAGGTCGAAGCCGTCGCGGCGGGTCATCCGGCGGTGGCACGGGCGGTCGCGGCGCTCGTTGCCGACGACGGCCGCACGCACCTGGTGGCACACATCCAGCCGGCCGGAGACGTGGGCGCCTGCAACATCGATGCGCTGCGCCGGTTCCTGCAGGAACGGCTGCCGCGGGCGATGGTGCCGGCACGGTTCCACGTCCACACCGCGCTCCCGCTCACACCCAACGGGAAGGTCGACCGTCGTCGCCTGCTGACCGACAATCCGCCAGTGCCACCCGAGCCCGGCGGCGCCGATCACGACCCGCCGCGGGAGCCGTGGGAGACACTGGTGGCCACGACGTGGCAGCAGGTGCTCCGGGTGCCTGTCGTCCGGCGACACGACAACTTCTTCGCGCTGGGTGGCGACTCCCTGCAGGTGGTCCGGCTCATCGGTCGGCTCAGCGGACGCGGCGCGGCGCTCGACATCGCCGACGTCCTCAACAACCCGACCGTCGCCGGGCTGGCGGCCGTCCTCGCCGGTTCCGCCGACGCGACGGCGGCCGGCCGGCAATGAGCCCCCGACGGCCGGTGGTGCTCTCGACCGTGGCGCAGCCGGGCCGACCGAGAGCATCGCCGGTCTCGAACCGCTTCTGCGGTGAGGTCAGGTGCCAGACAGCATCTCGACCAACGGCGCGGCGGCGTGCATCTGGCCGCCCATCACCACGATGTAGCTGAAGCCGTAGCGCTCCCGGCGGTACCGGATCTGGTCGGCGATGTCGTCTACCGACCCGACGAGCACCGCCGGCTGCTCCGCCACCTGGGACGCGGACAGCTTCATCGACCGTGCCAGGCTGTCGAGGACGGTGCGGCGGTTGCGGGTGATCCAGAGGATGCCGATGCCGATCTCCAGTTCCAACTCCGGAAACCGGGGACCGGCGCCGACACGTTACTGGTCGGCCCGCCATCCCGCACCCAGACCCAGTTCCAACCGGCCGTCGGTGAGCAGGTCCACGGTCGCGGCCTCGTGGGCGAGCACCATCGGATGGCGGAAGTCGTTGGCGAGCACCAGGGTGCCCACCCGCAACGTCGTAGTGGCGTACGCCGCCGCCACCAGGGCGGGCAGCGGCGCCAACGGGCCGACGAGGTGATCGGGCACGACGAGCGTCGCGTACCCCAGCGCCTCGGCCTGCCGGGCGATCCGGTCCCAGGCGTGCCGGTCGGTGGCCTCCCCCACCTGCACGCCAAAGCGGAACGGTCGGGTCACGGGGCGCCGTCCAGGGGGTCGGCCACCGGCGACGACGTCCCCATCACGCCCCGATCGCCAGGACCTCCCGCATCCTGTCCCCGAAGAACGACGTCATCGCCGCGTCACCGCCGCTGTGGGCGTCGTCGAACTGGTCGGTGAAGGCGGCCATGGCCGAGTCGGAGCCTTCCGGGTGGGGGAAGTCGGAGGAGAACACCACCGAACCGGTGCCGAGCAGCTCCATCGCCTGGTCGATGGCGTCGCCGGGCTGGGCGGCGATCAGCACCTGGCGGCGGAAGTACTCACTCGGCTTCAGCGGCAGCCGCCACTTGCCGGTGATCTGTCGCAGCACGTGGAGGTCGAGGAGGCTGTCGAAGCCCTCGACCCAGGCCGGCGCCCACTCCGTGGCGCCGAACTCCTCGATGATGATGTGCAGGTTCGGGTGCCGCTCCAGCAGACCGGAGGCGATCATCGCGGCCGACACCATCTGCGGCACCACCGGCTGGATGCTGGCGAGGACGTAGCCGACGTCTGCCATCTGGTCACTGCCGGTGTGGTACCAGCCTTCGTCGACGACCGGGCAGCCCAGGAACCCGATGTGCAGGATGCCGATCATGCCGAGCTCGGCGGCCGCCGCCCAAACCGGCTCGAAGTCCGGATGGGCGATGGACTTGTTGTCGATCGGCCGGCCCGGGATCAGGAACGCCCGGCTACCCAGCGCCCGCATCCGGTGCAGTTCCGCGACCGACCACTCCGGGTTCTCCCACCACAGCAGGGTCGTCGGCACCAGCCGGTCGGTGTGGCCGTGCAGGACACCGGCGGCCCACGTGTTGTACCCCCGGATGGTACGCGGGAACGTCTGCGGCCCGAGGTGGCGAGCGATCCGCCCGATCGTGGTCAGCCCGACGGCCGGGTTGACGAACTGGATGTCGATGCCGTTGTCGTCGAGGTGCTTGATCCGTTCGTCGGGCCGGTACCCCGCCCACGGGTAGACGGCACCGCGGAACTGGCTGTTGCGCAGCGCCCGCGTGGCCTCGGCGAGGTCGGTGAACCCGCGGGCGAACTGCTGCGCGGCCCGGGTCGGAACGGGCAACCCGTTGGTGGTCTTGGCGATGACGTCACGGGGGGCGTTGTCGGTGAAGAAGGTGAACAGGTCCGCCGTCGAGGTCTCGAACAGCCACGATGGCGACACCTCCTTCGCCAGTGGCGCGTCCACCTCGACGAGCCACTCGGGCGGCTCCTGGAAATGGCTGTCGACATCGACGACCAGTGGTTTCATGGCGTTCACTCCTTATCGGCGGCGGTGGCCGGGGCGGTGCGGGACGGGACGGTGGTGTCATCGGGCGCGAGGCTCGCGGCCAGTTCCGCGATGGTCGGGTACTCGAACACGGCACGCAGGTCGATCTCGTCGGGCGCCAGGTCCCGTTCGATCATCCCGACGATCTTGGTGGCCAGCAGCGAGTGGCCGCCCAGCTCGAAGAAGTTGTCGTACACCCCGACACCGTCGACCCCGAGCACCTCGGACCAGATCGCGACCAGGGTCCGTTCGACGGCGGTACGGGGGGCGGCGTACGGGGACTCCAGTTCGGGCCGCGCCGGTCGGGGTGGTGGCAGCGCCCTGCGGTCGACCTTTGCGGAAGCGTTCTTCGGAAGCTCCGCGAGCATCACCCACGACGCCGGGACCATGTAGTCCGGCAGCTGCCGCAGCAGGTGCGCCCGCAACGCCGCCGCAGTCGTCGTCGCCTCGCCACCGTCCGCGGTGGGCACGACGTAACCGACCAGGCGCTTGTCACCGGAGTCGTCCCGGACCACCACGACGGCCTCGGCTACCTGCGGGTGCGCCAGCAGACAGGACTCGATCTCGCCGCACTCGATGCGGTAGCCCCGTATCTTCACCTGGTTGTCGCCGCGGCCGAGGAACTCCAGCACGCCGTCGGGTGTCCAGCGTCCGAGGTCACCGGTGCGGTACAGGCGCCCGCCCGGCCGACCGGAGAACGGGTCCGGCGGGAACTGCTCTGCGGTGGGTCCCGGCCGGTTCAGGTACCCCCGTCCGATGGACCTGCCACCGACGTAGATCTCGCCGGGGGCGCCGACCGGCACGGGGTTCAGATATGGGTCCAAGACGTGGATCTCGGTGTTCGCGACCGGGGTGCCGATCGACGGCGGCCGGTCACCTCCCGTACCGGGGACCCGGCCCGCGGTGGAGATCACGCTGCACTCGGTGGGGCCGTAGTGGTTGACGACCTCGAACGGCAGCGAGGCCGGCGGGTACTGCATGAGCCGGTCCGAGCCGGTGAGCAGCAGCCGGAGCGACATGTCAGCGGCCCGCGGGTCGCGGAACAGCCGCTCGGCGAGCTGCACCGGTAGGAAGGTCACAGTGATCCGCTCCGCGGCCAGCCACTCGACAACGGTGTCGCTGGTGGCGCGGGCCTCGTCAGGGGCGACCACCAGGGTCGCCCCGGCTGCCAGCGCCGGGCCGATCTCCCACGCGGACGCGTCGAAGGTGATGCGGCTGAACTGGCCGCAGCGGTCCCCCTCACCGAGCCGGTACTGGTCGAGGTGCCACGCGACCAGATTCGCGTAGCCGCCGTGCGGTACGCACACACCCTTCGGCCGACCGGTGGAGCCGGACGTGTAGATCACGTAGGCGGCATTTTCAGGGCGGACCGCCACCGCTGGCGTGTCACCCGGCTGACCGGTGACGTCGGCGCTATCGATGCGGACGATCTCACGGCCGAGTTTGCCGACGACCTCCTCCGGTACCGCGCTGTGGGTGACGACGACGCCGGCACCGCCATCGTCGACCATGAACACCAGCCGGTCCACCGGGTCATCCGGGTGCAGTGGCAGGTAGGCCCCGCCCGCGGCGAGAATGCCGAGCACCCCGACGACCATGTCGACACCCCGCGGCAGGCACAGCCCGACTACGCTGTCCGGCCCGACGCCGCGGGCCCGCAGCGCGTGTGCCAGCTGGTTGGCACGGGTCCGCAACTCGCCGTACGTCAAGGAGTCCGGGCCGCACACCACCGCAGTCGCGTCAGGAGCAGCGACGGCACGGGCGTCGACCAGTTCGTGGACGGTCCGCTCCGGCACCGGCAGCGCGGTGGCGTTCCACTGCGCGATCTGGTGCCGGTCGGTGTCGGGGAGCAGTTCCAGCCGCGACACCGGGGCGTGCGGGTCAGCGGCAGCCGCTGCCAGCAGCCGCAGATACGCGCCGACCATACGGGCGACGGTGGCAGGCGCGAACAGGTCGGTGGCGTAGCGCAGCTCGCCGTCCCAGCCGCCGTCGGCACGTGGCGCGACCCGCAGCTCGATGTCCATCAGGGTGGCGGCTGGCGCGACGTCGACACGTTCCACGGACGCTTCCGGCAGCGTCGGTGTGGCGTCCGGTCCGGAGATCCCGAAACCGACCTGTACCACCGGGTTGCGGCTCAGGTCACGGGCGGGTGCCAGCTCCTCCACGAGCTGTTCGAACGGCACGTCGCCGTGCCCGGTGGCCTCCGTGACGAGGGCCGCCACGCGCTCGGACAGCTCGGCGAACGACCCGGCGACGCAGTCGGCGCGCACCACCACCGTGCCGGCGAACGGACCGATCGCGGTGTCGACGTCGGCATACCGTCCATCGGTGTGCAGCCCCACCTGTACGTCGTCGCGCCCCGTGTACCGGGCAAGCAGCAGCAGGAAGCCGGTGAGCAGCGCCGTGGCGCCCGACGACAGCGCCAGTTCGGGGATCGCGAAGCGGTGGCGGCCGGCGGCGAAGCTCGACAACGCCGGCCGGGTGTGGTCGGTGGGCAGCTCCAACGCCGCCGGCGCGTCCGCGAGCCGCTGCCGCCAGTACTCCCGCTGCCCGTCGAGCGCACCTGAGGCCAGCCAATCCCGCTGCCAAACCACGTAGTCGGCGTACTGCGGTGACGGCGCCGCCGCCGGGTCGCCGCCGTAACGGGCGCACACCTCGGTGACGAACTGCGCGGCCGACTGCTCGTCGGCCGCCAACTGGTGGACCGCCACCGCCAACAGGTGGTCGCGGGCCCCGGACCGGAACAGGGCGCACCGCAGTAGCGGACCGCGACCCACGTCGAACGGTTCCCGACCCCAGCGGGCCGCCGCGTCGGCGGCCTGTGCCTCGTCGGTGACGTCATGGACCGGCACCTGGACGTCCACGGTGTCGGCGACGGTCGGCCGCGGCCGTCCGACGACACCGGGAAACCTGGTCCGCAGCACAGTGTGCCGGCTGACGACAGCCTGCACCGCCGTGATCAGCCGTTCGACGTGGAGCGGACCGCGGATCCGGTACGCCACCACGGTGGTGCCGACCGGGCTGTCGGGGCGGACCTGGCCGAGGAACCACCACCGCTTCTGCCGCGGAGACAGGGGCACGTCGCTGCCGTCGGCGGCACCGGCAACCAGGGGCGGCGGGTTCGGTTTTGCGGAGTCCTTCACCATCAGACGCGATCCTTCGGTTTCAGCTGGCGATGGTCGGGGCGTCGGCGGCGCGCTCGCGGACGCTGCGGGGACGCATGTCGGTCCAGTTCTCCTCGATCCACGCCAGACAGTCCTGGCGCGGCCGTGCCTCGCCGACGGCCTCCCAGCCGGCTGGCAGGGCGCGGTCGGCGATCCAGATGGAGTACTGGTCCTCGTGGTTGCGGACGACGACGTACGGCGTCGTGTCGGCGGCGTCCTGGTCGGTGGGCACGGTCAAGGCATCTCCTTCGTGGCGATGGAAGCGGCGGCGGATGTGGTGAGTCCGTACGCCGTGGCATGGGTCTGCATCAGGCCGGCGTACCGGCCGCCGGCGCCGATCAACTCGTCGTGGGTGCCGGTCTCCACCACCGTGCCGGCGTCGACGACGACGATCCGGTCGGCGAACCGGACCGAACCCAGCCGGTGCGTGATGATGACGACGGCGCCGTCGCCGGACTCGCGCCGCTGCCGGGACTCGGCGGCGTACTGCTGGAACAGCCGTTGTTCGGTCTCCGGGTCGAGCGACGCGGTCGGTTCGTCAAAGACGACGAGCCGCGGCGCATCCCGCATGAACGCCCGCGCGACCGCGAGCCGCTGCCACTGCCCGGTGGACAGGTCGATGCCGTCGGGGAACGAGTCACCGAGCGGCGTGGCGAGCCCGGCCGGCAGCCTGGTCACCAGCGCACCGGCGTCAGCGGCATGCAGTGCGTCACCGATCCGCGCGGTGTCGTCGACGTACGGCAGGTCGCCGATGCCGACACCCTCACCCGCCGTCAGCTCGAACCGGACGAAGTCCTGGTACGCCGCGGACGTACCGGCCCGCCAGCCGGCCACGTCGAGGGCGCGCAGATCCCGACCGGCATACCGCACCTGACCTTCGGTCGGGTCGTACAGCCGGCACAGCAGCTTGCCGATCGTGGTCTTCCCGGCGCCGTTGCCGCCGACGATCGCGACCGTCTCACCGGGCCGGATCACCAGGTCGAGGCCGCGTAGCGCCGGTGTTGCCGATCCCGGGTAGCGGAACGTGACATCGTCCAACGCGACCGGACCGCTGGCGGCAGCGTCGGTGGTGACGGCAGGATCCGGCGGCTGCTCCTGGGCCAGCCGGGCGAGCACCGCGAGATAGCGTCCGGCGGTGCGGCGCGCCCGGACCAGCTGCACCCCGACGTCGGCGGCGATGGCCACCTGGCCGGTGACCTGTGCGGCCAACGTGATGGTCAGCAACACGTCACCGATGCTCGCCGCGGTGGCGACCGCCGACAGCAGGACCACGACGACCGCGCCGACGTACGCCGCGCCGAACATCACCGCCGACGCCGCCACCGGCCAGGTCGCTGCGTACTCGCCCCTTTCCCGCCGTCGTTGGGCGGCCGTGGCGACCTCATGATGACGGCGTCGCAGACCGGCGGCACCGCCGAGGGCGAGTTCCGCGGCGTGGTCGCGCCGGGACCCGATCCGGAACAGCGCGGTGGCCAGCCGGACGCCGGACACGGCCTGTTCCAGCGACCGTTGCCGGCGGGTGTCACCGCGCTGCCCAGCCCACACCTGCACCAGGCCGACCACCGGGAGCAGCACGAGCACCGGGTGCAGCGCACCGAGCACCACGACTGCGAACACCAACTGGACGACGGCACCGGTGAGGGTGAGGGCGAAGACCAGGATCTGGGCGACCCGGGTGATGTCCTGTTCCACCAGGCTGATCTCGTCGGCGACCGCCGGGTCCTCGTGGTGGGCCAGGCTCCAGCCTGTCATCGTCGCGTCCGCGAGCCGGAGTTCGATCGCGTGCCGGATCTTCTCCTCGACGACGGTACGCAACCCGAACGTGAACCACAGCAGGGGAATCTGCGCACCGACGGCCACCGCGAGCGCCACCGCGTACCCGGCGGCGGCCCCGGTGGCCCCATCGACGACGGCGTTGGCCGTGGCCCGGACCAACAGCGCCAGCACAACCGGCTGTACCGACATCGTGAGGGTGCCGAGCGCGGCCAGCAACGCCCGCGGCGGGTCGACGCGGACCGCCGTCGCGGCGACCGTCGCGACCGCCCGCCATCCGGTGGCGAGGCCGGTCACCGGACGCCCCCCGATGTCGCGAACGGAGCGGCCTGGGCGAGGTACATCGTGTAGTACCGCCCGCCGGCCGCCATCAGCTCGTCGTGCGTACCGTCCTCGATGACGGTCCCCTCACCGAACACGCAGATCCGGTCCATGCGTCTCACGACGGCGAACCGGTGGGACACCACGACGGTGGTGAGTCCCGCGGCGTTGGCCCGCAGCCGGTCGAAGATCTCCAGCTCCCCCGCGACGTCCACATTGGCCGTCGGTTCGTCGAGCAGCAGCGTCCGGGCGCCCTGCCGGACCGCGTAGAACGCCCGAGCCAGTGCCAGTCGCTGCCACTGGCCACCGGACAGGTCCACACCGCCGGGCTGTTCCGGGTCCAGCACAGTGTCGATCCCGTCGGGAAGGTCGGCGACCAGGTCACCGGCACCGGCGAGGTCGAGGCACTCCCGCACCACCCTCGGGTCGCCGGCTTCTCCCAGCATCGTGACGTTGTCGGCGACGGTCAGCGGCAACCGCACGAAGTCCTGGAACACCATGGCCAGCGAGCGGCGCCACGCCACCAGATCCAGCCCGGACAGGTCCTCGCCGTCGATCAGGATCCTGCCGGCGTCCGGTCGACCGAACCCGCCGAGGAGGTTCAGCAGGGTCGTCTTGCCGGCACCGTTGGCGCCGACCAGCGCCACCGACTCGCCGGCGGCGATCCGCAGCGACACCCCGCGCAGCGCGTCGGTGCTGGCACCGGGATACCGGAACCGCACATCGTCGACCACCAACGCGTCCCGTGGCTCGGGCGGCGGTGGTGCCACGCCCGCCGACGGTCGGGCCCCGGCCCTCCGCTGCTGGAGCCGCCGCAGCGCGGCCACGGGCGCGAGGGCGACGTCGAGCCCGTAGGCGGCAGCGCTCCCGAAGACCGCCGCGCTGCCGATCAACGCCTGGAGGAACACGGCGAACGCCGCCAACGACACCGCACCGCGGGCCGCTTCGACGACCAGCACGACGAACAGCACTACGTACAGCGGCACCAGTGCGGCGGCGAGCAGCAGGACCCGGCGGTTGCCGCGGCGCCGCTGCGCCCACAGCGCGGTGACCGGCACCTCCCATGCCTGGTGCAACCGGTCCAGCAGCCACGACCGCAGCCCGAAGACGCGGATCTCCTTGGCCGCCTGCGGTCCGGTCGCGAGCCCCCGCAGGTACTGGGCCCGCCTCAGCGCGGTGGCCTGGCCGAACAGCAGCTCCAGCCGGCGGTGGCTCTCCCGGGTGATCACCAGGCGCGCGACCACCCACGCCGCCCCGACGCACAATCCCACCCAGACGTGGAAGAAGAACAGGACGACCGCGGTACCCAGGGTCGAGAAGGTCGTCGTCGCCACCTCGGCGAGACCGGCGGTGGCCCGGTCGAGCGGCAGACCGCGGGCGGCACCGGCGACCAGGGCGAGGTCGTCGCGGGTCGCGTCGCCGTCGGGCAGGTCGCCGTCGTCCGCGGCGCACACCGCCAGGGCCTGGTCCCGCAACGCGATCGCGAGCCGCTGTCCGAGGACCTCGCCCCACACCCGCCGGGCCTGCGCGGCGCCCTGGGTGACGACGAAGACGACGCCCGCGGCCGTGGCCCACCAGACCAGTTGCCGTCCCGCCGGCGAGTCGAGGCCGCCGGCGACGGTCGCCGGCAGCTCACCCACCGCGAGTCCGGTGAACACCGCGAACGACGGCATGCCCACGATTCCGACAGCGATCGTGGCCGTCACCGCGAGCAGCCGGCCGGGATGGGTACGCCAGGCCAGCGCTACCAGGTCCAGCGTGCCTCGTTGGCGGAAGGCGCGGAGTCGGTCGAGAACAGCCATTAGACCGTTACCGGTGCCCGCAACAGGCCGGACGGGGACTGCAGGTACGCCACCAGCCGCGCGACCTCGCCACGGCTGAGCTCCTCCACCGTGGCCTTGGCGAACTTGTTGGCCAGCACCCTGGCGAACAACGAGTCAGGATAGCCGTGCCGGCGGACCAGGTCGCGCACCATCCGGAGCTGGGAACCGGCCGCCGGCCGGTCGTCGACCACCATCATGTCGGCGGAGCTACGGCCGTCCGGCCGGTAGCGGAAGGTGTCGCGCATGCCCAGCATCGCCTGCCGCTCGTCCATGTCGTCGAGGGGGAACACGTAGACCGGGTCGGCGCCGTCGCCCCGCTGCCGGGCGACATCGCGGAAGGTGGCCCGCATCGCGCGGTACTTCGCCTCCCGGTCGGGATGGTCGGCATCGTGCACGGCGGTGATGCGGGCGAACTCGGCGGCCAGGTCGGCCGGCAGCGGGTCGCCGACCCGCACCGCGCCGAACGGCTCCGACACCGCCTGCACGTAGCGGTCGCCGGCGAAGTTGTCGGCCGACAGGAACCGGTTGTGGGCGTTGCGCCGGAACCGGATGTTGAACGACATCCCGAAGTCGACGTAGTCGGCGAAGTGCCACACCAGCAGCGGCATGAACAGCGCGTCGGTCGGCTCCAGGATCGTCTGCATACCGCCGGCCAGGTCGATGAACGCGTCCCGTTCGGCCGGGGCCATCCCCTGCAGCCGGACCGAGCCGAGGTTGCCGAACGGGTGCAGCCACCGCGACGCCGATGGCGGGAACACCACCACCCGCTTCCGGCCGAAGACCTGCACCAGCAGCACGTGCCGCTGGTCCTGGTCGAAGTGCAGGTGGGCGTAGTTGCCGGGGCCGGCGAGGAACGCGTGCAGGAACAGGTCGTGCACGGGAGCCTGCGGGCGGCAGAACTCCGGCAGCGTGAACAGCTCCAACAACGTGGGTGGCACGTCCCACTCGGTGACGACCCGGCCGCTGTCCGGCTCGTCGCCGTACCGGCCGACGTAGTCGTCGAGGGAAGCGAGCTCCGGTTCCGGGGCCTGCCCGTCACCGGCGAAACTGCGGCTGTACTCCTCCTTGATCAGCACCGGCGCGGCACCGAGCAGCCGGCGAGCCCCCGCCACGGTGGCGGCATCGGCGATCGGCTGGTCCCGGAACAGTCCGCGCACTACGACGGGCCGGCGTGGGAGCGCGTAGGTGTCCCACAGGTCCGTCGCCGCCGCCGCGGTGATCTCCGGAATCTCCCGTACCATCGTTGCTCCTCCTCATTGCCCGGTACGGCCGTGACGGGCAGGGTCGTGACGCCGCAGCGCGGCGCCGCACTCGGCGACGGTCGGGTGCGCGAAGATCATGGCGACCGGCACCGGCACCCCGGCCCGCAGCGCCTCGGTCATCCGGGCCGCGGCGGCGACCGCGGCGAGTTCGGTGCCACCGCGGTCGAAGAAGTTGTCGAATATCCCGATCCGGGGCACGCCCACGACCTCGGCCCAGACGGCGGCGATCCGCCGTTCGACGTCGTCTCGGGGCGCGTCCCACGAGACTGGGTCGTCGGACGCGGTGGCGGGGTCGTCGGACGCCGCAGCGCGACCGGCTGCCGGCAGTGCCGTCACCAGCGCCGACAACGGCAGCTCCGGGTCGTCGGCGACCAGGTCCAGCAGCCGCCGGTACGCATCGGCCAGCCCCTGCACGGTGGCCCGGTCGAACAGGTCGGTGGCGTAGACGAACTCCGCGCTCCACCGGCCGTCACCGTGGTCGACGACGTGCAGCTCCAGGTCGACCCGGGTGGTGACCAGGTCCAGCGGGAACGCCTCCGAGCGCAGGCCCGGCAGTTGCGGTCCGGTGTCGCCGGCCGGGAACTGCGACACCTGGAACAGCGTCTGCACCAGCGGGTTGCGACTCAGGTCCCGGGCCGGGGCCAGCCGCTCCACCAACCGCTCGAACGGGACGTCTTGGTGGTCGTAGACGTCGATGGTCACGCGCCGGACCCGCTCCAGCAGCTCCTCGAACGACGGGTCGCCCGCGCAGTCCACCCGCATCACCAGGGTGTTGACGAAGAACCCGACCAGCCCTTCCAGCTCCCGGTGGCTGCGTCCGGCACCCGCCGAACCCACCACCACGTCGTCGCCGGCACCGGTCCGGGACAGCACCGCGACGTAGGCGGCCAGCAGCAGCATGAACATCGTCGCGGGTGTCGCCCGCGCCACGGCAGCGACCTCGGTCATCAGCTCCGGCGGCAATTCGACCGCCAGCCGGTGTCCCTGGAAGCTCATCGACCGGGGCCGCGGCCGGTCGATGGGCAGCCGCAGCGTCGGCGGCATACCGCGCAACCGGTCACTCCACCAGTCCAACTCCCGTTCCAGCAGCTCACCGGTCAGCCACTGCCGTTGCCACGAGGCGAAGTCGGCATACTGGACCGGCAATTCCGGCAGCGCGGCCGCGTCGTCGGTGCGGTAGTAGCGGCCCAACTCGCCGGTGAAGACCTGCAGCGACCACCCGTCGGCGACGATGTGGTGCAGGACCACGAGCAGTACATGGTCGCGTGGCCCGATGCGGAACACCACGAACCGGTACAGCGGGCCGGCCGTCAGGTCGAAGACCCGCCGACCCCATCGCTGTACGGCGTCCCGCGCGGCGTCGGCGTCGGCGACCTCGACCACCGGCAGCTCCACCTCGGCCGCCGCGGCCACAACCTGCCGTACCTCACCGTCCACCACCGGGAACGCCGCCCGCAGCACCGCGTGCCGCGCCACCACCGCGGTCAGTGCCCGGCGCAGCCGCTGCAGGTCCAGGGCACCGTCGAACCGGACCGCCGACGCCGTGTTGTAGAACGGGTTGTCGGGCACGAGGCGATTGGTGAACCACAGCCGTTCCTGTCCGAACGACAGCGGCAGGTCGTCACGGCCGGCGAGGTCGTCGGGGAACGTACGGGTCAGTGCCGGCAGCCGCGGCCGCGTCGAGACCGCATCGTCGATCAGGCGGGCCACCTCCGTCAGCGTCGGCCCCTCGAACAGCGTGGACAGCTCGACGTCGAGCCCGAACACGTCCCGCACCCGGGCCGTCACCTGTACCGCGAGCAGCGAGTGACCGCCCAGGGCGAAGAAGTTGTCGTGCCGCCCGACCTCGTCGAGACCGAGCACCTCCGCCCAGATCCCCGCGACCAGTTCCTCGGTCGGCGTCGACGCCTCCGACCGGGTCGGCTCCCCGTCGCCGCCCGACTCCGGCACCGGTTCCGGCAACGCGGTCCGGTCCACCTTGCCGCTGGTGGTCTTCGGGAGTGCCGGCAGCCGGACGAACCGCTGCGGCAGCAGGTACGCCGGCAGTTTCGGCCGCAACCAGTCCCGGAGCGCGTCGGCGGCCGGCACACCGTCACCCGCGACGTACGCCACCAGATGCCGGTCGGTGCCGTCACCACGGGGCACCACGGCCGCCTCCCGGATCGCGGGATGCTCCCGCAACCGGGACTCGATCTCGCCGCATTCCACCCGGTAGCCACGGATCTTCACCTGGTGGTCCGCGCGGCCGGCGAACTCCAGGCGACCATCGGCGGTCCAGCGGCCCAGGTCCCCGGACCGGTACAGGCGCCCACCCGGCCGTTCCGCGAACGGGTCGGGCAGGAACCGTTGCGCGGTGATGCCCGGCTGGCCGACGTATCCCCAGGCCACTCCGGCACCGCCGAGGTGGATCTCACCGACGGCACCGACCGGCACCGGCGCCATCCGATCGTCGAGCAGGTACACCGTCATGTTGGCGACGGGCCGTCCGATCGTCGGCGTGTCCGGGATGGTGGCCGGGGTGTAGGTCTGCTCGGTGGAGTACACGCCGGCCTCGGTGGTCCCGTACACGTGGTGCACCGTGCCGATGCGGTCACCCCATCGGCGCAGCGTCTCCACCGGCATGGCCTCGCCACCGATGGCGAGGTGCCGCAGGGTCGCACCGCACTCCGGTCGCAGTCCCGTCCACAACGCCGGCACGGTCTGCATGACGTCGATCCGCGCGGTGCGCAGGAAGTCCTCCAGCCCCGTGCCGTAGCTGCGGTCCTGCGGAGCGATATGGAGCGTGGCGTGGCTGCTCACCGCCACCGCCACGTCCAGCAGCGCCACGTCGAACGCCAGTGACAGGGCCTGCCCCACCCGCACGCCCGGCCCCACCTCCCAGGCACGACGGCTGTACGCGGTGACCTCGGCGAGGCTGCCGTGCGTCACGCACACGAGTTTCGGCTGTCCGGTGGAACCAGAGGTCGTGATGATGTACGCGGCGTCGTCGGGGCTCAGCACCGCCGCCGGCACCGCTGCCTCCGTCACGTCCCCGACCGGTACGCCACCAGCGTCGACGACGACGGCCGGCACCGGCAGCCGCACCGGTCCCGGCTCGGTCACCAACGCCGCCATGGCGGTGGTCGTGGCCACGCGTTCCCACCGCTCCACCGGGTCCGCTCGGTCCAGCGGCGCGCACACCCCGCCGGCGCGCCACACGGCCAACAACGCCACCACGGCACCGACGCCGCGGGATGTCCCGACGCCCACCACCGCACCGGGCGTCACACCGGCTGCCACCAGCGCCGCTGCGAGCCGCTCCACCCGCTCGGTCAGATCGTCGTAACTGACGGCGACATCACCGCATACCACCGCCAGTCCACCACCGGTCTGGCGGGCGGCCAGTTCCGGTACCAGCGCCGCGGGAACGGTCACCGCACCACCCGCCAGCGCATCCCGTTCCGCGACGGTGAGCGGTTCCAGTTTCTGCAGCGGTACCCCCGGGTCCGCGGCCACCGTCGCCAGCAGTCGCAGATAGCTGTCGGCGAACCGGGTCATCGTCGCGGTGTCGAACAGTTCGGAGGCGTAGACGAACTGGGCGTGCCACCGGCCGTCGCCGTGGTCGACGACGTGCAGTTCCAGGTCCAGCCGGGTGGTCACCAGGTCCACAGCGAAGTCATCGACGACCATGCCTGGCAGGTCAAGCGTCGCGCCGGCGTGCACCACCTGGAACACCGTCTGCACCAGCGGGTGGCGGCTGAGGTCTCGGGTCGGGGCGAGCCGCTCCACCAGCCGCTCGAACGGCACGTCCGCGTGGTCCATAGCGGCGATGGTCACCTGGCGCACCCGGGCCAGCAGCTCCCGGAACGACACATCCGTGCCACCGGTCGCGTCGCGGCAGTCGACCCGGGCCGGCAACAGGTTCGCGAACGGGCCGATGACGGTGTCCAGCGCACGGTGCGCCCGGCCGGCGGTGGGGATCCCGACGACCACGTCGGGGTAGCCGCCCGTCCGCACCAGCAGAACGGCGTACACCGCCAGCAGCGTCATGAACATGGTCGCGGACTCCGCCCGCGCCACACGCGCCACTGCCGCCATGAGCTCTGGCGGCAGGGTGACGTCGACCGTCCCACCGGCGAACCGTGGCTTCGGCGGTCGCGGGTGGTCGGTCGGCAGGTCCAGCACCGGGGGCGCCCCGGTCAGTTGGTCGACCCACCAGTCCAGCTGCCGCGCCGTCACGTCGGTGCCCAGCCACGACTGTTGCCACACCGCGAAGTCGGCGTACTGGACCGGCAGTTCCGGCAGGTCGTGGGCGCCGTCGTACCGCTGGGCCACCTCCGCGGCCAGCAGCTGCATGGAGAGGCCGTCAGTGACGATGTGGTGCAGCGAAACCAGCAGCACCTGGTCGCCGGGCGCGATCCGGAACAGCACGAACCGGTACAGCGGGCCGGCCGCCAGGTCGAACACCCGCCGACCCCACTGCTGGGCCGCCGCCCGCGCCGCATCGGCGTCGGCGACGTCGACTACCGGCAGCACCACATCGGACGCGGGCGCCACCACCTGCCGGGGCTGCCCGTCGACGCTCGGGAACGAACTGCGCAGCACCGCGTGCCGGTCCACCACGTCGGCCAGTGCCTGCCGCAGCCGGGCCGCGTCACAGTCGCCGCGCAGCCGTACCGCGAACCCGGTGTTGTAGAGCGGGTTGCCGGGCACCAGCTCGGTCATGAACCACAGCTGCCGCTGGCCGGCCGACAGCGGTGCCGGGCCGGTGTCACCGCGACGCCGCAGCGGCGGCCGGCTCTGGTCCGATGCGCGCGCCCCGTCAATGACAGTGGAGAGCGCCTCGACCGTAGGGTGCGCGAACAGCATCGCCACCGGCACGTCCTGCCCGAGCGCCTCCCCGATCCGGGTGGCGGCGCGGGCGGCGAGCAGGGAATGCCCGCCAAGCGCGAAGAAGTCGTCGGTGGCGCCGACCGCCTCGACGCCCAGCACCTCGGCCCAGATGCCGGCCAGCAGCTCCGCGGTTTGGTTGCCGGGCCGCCGGTGGGCGCCGTCCGACCGTTCCGGTTTCGGCGCCGGCAACGCCGCCCGGTCCAGTTTCCCGCTCGCCGTCGTCGGCAACGCTGCGAGCGTCACGAACGCCGACGGCACCATGTAGTCCGGCAACCACCGGGCCAGGTACGCCCGGAGGTCCCGGATCGCCACGTCGTCGGCGGCGGGCACGACGTACGCCACCAGCCGCTGGTCCTGGCCGTCGGCACGGGCGACCACGGTGGCCTCCCGGACCGCCGGATGGTCCCGCAGCACCGCCGTCACCTCGTCGCATTCAACGCGGTAGCCACGGATCTTCACCTGGTCGTCGACCCGGCCGCAGAACACCACGGTGCCGTCGGCGGTCCACCGGCCGAGGTCACCGGTCCGGTACAGCCGGGCGCCGGCGCGCCCCGAGAACGGGTCCGGCACGAACCGCTCCGCCGTCGCGGCCGGCTGTCCCGCATACCCGCGGGCGATCCCGGCACCCCCGATGTACAGCTCCCCCGTCACGCCAACCGGCACCGGACGCATCCGGCCGTCAAGGACGTACATCGTGCTGTTGCCGATCGGCCGGCCGATCGGCGGATACGTGGCGACGGGGGCGACGACGTCCATGCTGGTGCACACAACCGTCGCCTCGGTCGGCCCGTACGCGCTGACGAACCGCCGGCCGACGGCCCAGTGGTTGACCACGTCCACCGGGATGGTCTCGCCGCCTGAGATGATCGTCCGCAGCGCCGGTAGCGGCTCCCGGGGCAGCGATCGCAGGGCCGCGGACAGGATCGCCGCGCACGTCACCTCGCCGTCGCGCAGCGTCCGTAGCAGGTCGGAACCGACCCCGGCGCGGCCGGGCGGTGGCAGCACCAGTGTCGCCCCGGTGGTCAGCGCGAGGCTGAAGTCGAAGACGCTGGCGTCGAACCGCACCGGCGCGAGTTGCAGCACCCGTTGCCCCACGCCACCGCCGTGGGCCGCCCGCAGGGCGGCGGCGAGATTCGCGACGGCACCATGCGGCACCACCACACCCTTCGGCCGCCCCGTCGACCCGGACGTGTAGACGACGTAGATCGGGTGCTCGGGCCGTGCCAGCGGCGGCAGTGGCCCTGCCGGCTGGGCCGCGACCGCGGCGGCCTCGGCGGACAGCAGGTACTCCGGATGCCCGAGGCCCCGCGGCACGTCGGTGACCAGGAACGCCGCGGCGCCATCGGTGAGCAGATACGGCGCCCGCTCCGGCGGTTCCTCGGGGTCGAGCGGGAGGTACGCGCCGCCGGCCTTCATGATGCCGAGCAGCACCACCAGCAGGTCGATCCCACGCGGCAGGCACACCCCCACCACCACCTCCGGCCCCACTCCCCGGGCCCGCAGGTGGTGCGCGAGCTGGTTGGCCCGCCGGTCGAGGTCGCGGTAGCTGAGCCGGTCGTCGCCACAGCTCACAGCGACGGCGTCCGGGGTGGTGGCCGCCTGCGCCGCGACCAGCTCCGGCAGGGTGGCCCCGGCGACCTCCAGCGTGGTGGCGTTGAAGTCCCGGACCACGAGGTCGTACTCCGCCGCCGACAGCTCGATCTCATCCGCGCGCACGTCGGGGTCGGCAGCGATCGCCGCCAGCACCCGGAGGTAGTCCGCAGCGATCCGCTCCACCGCGGCAGGGTCGTACCCACCGGGGCGGTACGCCAGGATGAGTTCCGGCCGCGCTCCCGGTACCACCGCCAGCGCGAGGTCGTAGTGGACACCGGCGGACGTCGGTTCGAACCATGCCTCCCGACCGTCGGCGAGCAGGTCGGAGTCGCCGACCACGCCGTCCGGCCCGGTCACCGGCGGCACGGCCGGCAACTCCTGGAACGAGAACAGGTACCGCAACAGGGGCCGGTCCTGGAGTTCCGGACGCAGCCACGCGCCGATCCGCCACAGCGGTGTGGTGATCGGTTCGCCCAGGTAGTCGGCGCGTTGCCGGTGCACCGTGGCGATCACGTCGCGGGCGCTGCCCGTCGGTGCCACCACGGCGCCCACCGGCAACGTGTTGGTCAGCAGCCCGATCTCCCGCGACAGGTCGGCACCGAGCTCCCGGCCGGCATGGTGCCGCAACGACTCCGTGACGCCGCAGGTGACCGCGGCCGACCCGGACGCCCTCGCGCAGGTGAGCAGCCACGCGCCGAGGTACAGGTTGGCCGCGGTGGTGCCCAGCTCCGTCCGCGCCGACTCCACGGCCGCCGCCAGCGGCCGGTTCACCCGGAACCGGTACTGCTCGTGGGCACCGGCGAGTCCGGTCTCCGCGCCGACCCGCCATCCGGCCGCGGTCCCGCTGTCGTGCCGGCACACCGTCGCCAGCGTCGCCTCCCAGTGCGCCCGGTGCTGCCCGGGGTCCTGGGAGTCGCACCAGCGCAGGAAGTCCGCGTACCGGTCAGGCCCGTCGTCGGCGGCGGCCGGCGCGTCCGATAGCAGCGAGGCGCGCAGCAGCTCCACGCTCACCCCGTCGAGGACGATGTGGTGGAAGGTGAGGATCAGGTCCCACACGTCGTCCTCGAACCGCACCACGACCGGCCGCGCCAGCGGTGGCGCGGCCAGGTCGAAGCCGTCGCGCCGTTGCCCCGCGATTAGGTCGCGGTACCGCGGGATCCGGTCCGACCGCGGCTCCTGCCGCCAGTCGAACAGCGGTACGTCGACGTCACCGACCGCGCCGACGACCACCTGCACAAGGTCACCGCCGGCCGACCGCCGGAAGCCGGTCCGCAGCGCCGCGTGGCGGGCAACCAGGGCGGCGAACCGGGCACGCACGGCATCGACATCGCACGCTCCGGTGACCCGCCATCGCGCCTGCTGGACGTAGGCGGCCGGGTCGGCGGCACCGACGGCATGCAGCAGCAGTCCCCGCTGCAGCCCCGACATCGGCAGTTGGCGTTCGCCACCCGACACGGTCATCCCGCCTCCCGCGTGGTGTGGGCCACCGTCGCGGTCGTGCCACGGGTGGCGAGTTGCCGGACCGTCTGGTCGCTGAACACGTCTTGGATGCCGATGTGGCAGCCAGCGTCTCGGGCCCGGGCGACGAGTTCGATGGCGAGCAGGGAGTTGCCGCCGAGGGCGAAGAAGTTCTGCTCCACTCCCACCTCGGCGGGCGGCAGCCCGAGCAGGTCCGCGAAGACGCCGCACAGCCGCTGCTCCAGTTCGGTGCTCGGTGGCACCACACCGGCGGCGCCGGACCCGAACGCAGTGTCCGTCCAGTGGACCGGTGCGCGCCGCAACTGTTCCCGGTCCACCTTCCCGGATGCCGTCCGGGGCAGCCGGGTGACCGGCACGATCGCCGAGGGCACCTCGTATCGCGGCAGCCGGGCCCGCAGGTAGCGGGTGAGCCGCTCCCCGAGCGCCTTCGCACCGGCCGCGTCACCGGCGGTGTAGGGGTGGTTGGCCAGCAGCTCGTCGGGCAGCGACACGGGTTCCGGGACCGCGACCGGCGGATCCCACCGCCCGTCCCCGACCCAGAACACCGCGTCCAACACGGTCCCGGGCTCGGCCGGATCGGCACCCGCCGGTCGGGTCACGCACACCTGCCGGCCGGCGTCCGCCGCCATCCGCGTCAGCTCCTCGACGTCGGAGCCCGTGACGTCCGCGACGGGCAGGTTACGCAGGCCCGCCAGGGTGCGCTGGTAGCCGGCGAGCCGCCGATCCGGGATGCCGCGGACGCCGATGACGGATTTCGGTTCGGCACCCCGCAGGACCACCTCCACGCCGGCGTGCGTACCGGTCAGGTCCCGGTGGTCGAACCAGGTCACGGTGGGGGCCTCCGCCGCTCCCCCCACCTGCAGCGAGGCGTCGTACCGGAACAGCGTCATCTCGTTGTCGTGCCGCCCACCGCGCGGCTCGACGACGACCTTGGTGACCGCCTCGCAGGTCTCCGGCAGTCCCCAGAACAGCGCCGGCGCCACCGTCAGTTCGGTCTCCCGAAGCACCCCGCGCTGCACTCGGACGGCGAGGTCCCGCCCGCTCGGCGGCTGTTCCCCAGCCGTCTCCACGAACAGCCGGTGCAGCGGCGCCAGGGTGTGGTCCCGCATGTCCCCGACGAAGATCCAGCCACCCGGCGCCACCAGCCGCGCCACCGAGGTCAGCACGGTGCGCAGGTAGTCGAGGTCGGGGAAGTACTGGCACACCGAGTTGAGGATGACGAGATCCACACCCTGGGCCCCGGGATGCCGCGTCGCCGCCAGCGCATCCGCCTCGAACAGCGTGACGTTACGCAGCCCGCGGCGGTCCACTTCGGACTGCAGCTGGGCCACCACCGGCGCGGAGATGTCACAGCCCAGGTATTCGTCGCAGCCCGGGACCCCGTCACCGCCAGCGAGCAGCGGCCACATCAGCAGCCCGCTGCCGCATCCGATCTCCAGCACCCGGGACGGTGCGAGCCGCCGGATCCGGGCCACGGTCGTGTCCCGCCACTCCCGCATCTCCGCCGGCGGCACCGGTTCGCGGGTACGGCTGTCGACCCAGCCGCGGACGTCGAACGCCGGGTCGCCGACGTCACCCTGCCGGTAGATCTGGTCCCATACCGCCCGCCACGACGCCACCTGATCCGGGTGCCGGTCCCCGCCTGGTGCCCGCCGTTTCGGCACCACGTACCCCACGAGCCGACGTTCCCCGGGCAGGTCCTCCCGGTCGACGACGGCGACCTCACCGACAGCCGGGTGCTCCCACAGGCAGGACTCCACCTCGCCACACTCGATGCGGTAGCCCCGGACCTTGACCTGGCTGTCGAGCCGCCCGTGGAACGTCAGCTGCCCGTCGGTGTTCCACCGCACCAGATCGCCGGTCCGGTACAGCCGTGCTCCGACCCGGTCCGAGAACGGGTCAGGAACGAACCGCTCAGCGGTGAGCGCGGGACGGTTCACGTAGCCCCAGGCCACGCCGGTACCGCCGATATACAGCTCACCGAGCGCACCTACCGGCACCGGGTCCCCGTGCACGTCGAGAACGTGCGCCTCGGTGTTGGCGACCGGCCCGCCGATCGGTGGCGGCTGCTCACCACCGGCGTCGACCACGGCACCGGTCGCGTAGATCGTGCACTCCGTCGGCCCGTACAGGTTCATGACCAGCCGGGTGTCGGGCTCGTCGTGGAGCTTGTCGACCAGCGCCCGCGGGAGCTGCTCACCCGCGAGACCGATCACCTCGAGTCCGCGCGGCAGTCCGGTCGCGACGAGCTGCGCCGCCGCCGACGGCACGGTGTTGAGCATCGCCCGGTGGCAGCCCGGTGGCAGCCCGTCGACCAGGTTCCGCACATCGTCGACGAGGACCACCCGGCCACCCACGGTCAACGGCCCGAACAGTTCGACCATCGCGATGTCGAACGTGTACGCCGTGCTCGCGATGGTGTCGAGGGCGGGCGGGGACGCCTGCTCCCCCACGTGCCGCCGGAGGAAGCCGGTGTGCCAGCGGAGCAGGTTGACGACAGCCCGGTGCGGCACCAGTACGCCCTTCGGGCGACCGGTGGATCCGGACGTGTACAGCACGTACGCCGCGTCGTCGGGCCGGGCCACCACCCCAGGCGGCGGCTCGGACGTTGCGGCGACGATGCCGTCGGAACCGACCCGCAGCACCGGTGCCGACACACCCGCGATCGGTCCGTCCGCCACCACCAGCACCACACCGGCGTCCCCGACGACGAACTCCCACCGTTCGGCGGGGTCGTCCGGGTCCAGCGGCACACACACGGCAGCGAGGCGCCACACCGCCAGCATCGCCACCAGGAGACCGGAGTCGCGCGACATCCCGATCGCCACCATCGACCCCCGGCCGACGCCACGGGCGCGCAGCGCCGCCGCCAGCACACCGACCCGGCGGTCCAACTCCCCGTACGTCGTCCCGGTGCCGCCGCGCAGCACCGCCACCGCGCCGGGATCCTGCCCGGCGACCAGCTCCGGCACCGTCGTGTCCGGGACCGGGACGGCGGTGTCGTTGCGGGCCGCCAACCAGCTGCGCTGATCGTCGTCGAGCACCGGCAACCGGGACACCGGCAGGTCCGGATCGTCAGCGGCGGCCGCCAGCAGCCGCAGAAACACGTCCGCCAAGCGGCGCACCGTCGACGCCGAGAACAGGTCGGTGGCGTACACCCACCGCCCTGTCCACCGCCCGTCACCGTGGTCGATGACGTGCAACTCGAGGTCCAGTCGCGTGGTCACCAGGTCGAGCGGGAACTCGGTGGCCGTGACGCCCGACAGCCGCGGCAGTCCACCACCACCGCGACCCGGTTGCCAGACCTGGAACAGCGTCTGCACCAGCGGGTTGCGGCTCAGCTCCCGGGACGGGGCAAGGTCGTCCACCAACTGGTCGAACGGCAGGTCCTGGTGGTCGTACGCACCGACCGTCAGCTGCCTCACCCTGGCGACCAGGGTGCGAAACGACGGATCGTCGGAGCAGTCCACCCGCAGCACCAACGTGTTGACGAAGAACCCGATCAGCTGCTCCAGCTCACGATGGGTGCGGCCGGCGGCCGGCGAACCCACCACCACGTCGTCACCGGCGCCGAACCGCGACAGCAGCACGGCGTACGCGGCCAACAGCGTCATGTACATCGTCGCGGTCGCCGCCCGCCCGACGCGGGCGACCGCCGCCATCAGGTCCGGCGGAAACGCCACGTCCAGCCGCCGGCCACGGAAACTCTGGGTCGCGGGTCGGACCCGGTCGATCGGCAGCGCCATCGCCGCCGGCGCTCCCCGCAGCCGTTCCCGCCACCAGCGCAGTTCCCGCGGCGCCATGTCGTCGAGCCACGACCGCTGCCACACGGCGAAGTCGGCGTACTGCACCGGCAGTGCCGGCAGCCCTGGGTCACCGTCGGCGTCATACCACCGGCTGAACTCGTCGACCAGCAGACCCATGGACCAGCCGTCGGTCACGATGTGGTGCAGCACCAACACCAGTACGTGGTCGTCGGCGGCACACCGGAACAGTCCGGCCCGGATCAGCGGACCGGACCCGAGGTCGAACGGTCGCCGGCACCATTGCTCGGCGGCGGCCCGCGCCGCGTCCAGGTCGGCGACCTGCATCACCGGCAGCGGCACCTCGACCGCCTCCGCCACCACCTGCCGCGGGCGACCACCGGCATCCGGGAACGACGTCCGCAGCGCCGCGTGCCGCGCCACCACCGCGGCCAGTGCCCGTTCCAGCCGTCCGACGTCGACCGTCCCCCGCAGCCGGAACGCCATCTCGGCGTTGTAGAAGGGGTTGCCGGGAGCGAGTTGGCTGAGGAACCACATCCGCCGCTGCGCGGACGACAACGGCGCCGCGGTGCCGTCGACGCACGGCGTCAGCCGCGGTGCGGTCACGCCTTGGGACCGGGCCGCGTCGAGTTGTCGGGCGAACGCCGCGACCGTCGGTGCCTCGAACAGCGCGGAGAAGTCCAGCTCCTGACCGAAGACGTCACGCACCCGCGCCAGGATGCGGGCCACCGTGATCGAGTGGCCACCCAACGCGAACAGGTTGTCGTCGAGCCCGACGGACTCCGTGCCCAGAACCTGGGCCCAGATCTCCTGCAACAGCACTTCCGTCGATCTCGTCACCGGTTCAGAGATTTCATCTTCTGCGTCCCCCATAGCCACCACACAGGACCGTCCAGCAGGTTACGGCGGCGCCATTGCAGCGAACTTGCGAAAGAATTGCAGCGTCCAGACCGATGGAAAGGTGATCGCGTGGGCAGGATTCGACATGCGCCGTCGGGTATCTTTCGGGCGGCGCGGCGACGAAGGGAGGTCGGTTTTGGCTCGCTGGGTGACCCGTGTCGGACCGGCGCGTCCCGGTGCCCCGACCCTCGTCTGCTTTCCCCACGCCGGTTCCGGTGCCTCCACGTTCTGGCGGTGGCGGCAGCAGTTCCAGGTGTCCGCCGAGATCGTCGCGGTACAGCTGCCGGGCCGCGAGGACCGGATGGCCGAGTCCCGCTTCACCACGCTGGAGCCGCTGCTCGAGGCGCTGGCCGACGCGCTCGCCGACCTGACGACCCGCCGGTACGCCTTCTTCGGGCACAGCATGGGTGCGTTGGTGTCGTTCGAGCTGACCCGGCTCCTGCGACGCCGAGGGCTGCCGCTGCCCCGATTCCTCGCGGTGTCCGGACTGCCGGCACCGCAGGTACTGAGTGCCAGCGCGCCAGGCGACGACGCCGAGCTCAAGGCGCTGCTTCACCAGTTGGGGTATCTGGACGCGGAAACGGCCGCGGACCCGGATTCCGCGGCGCTGCTGGGCGCCATGCTCCCGTTGCTGCGGGACGACCTCACCGTCGCCGCGACGTACCGGTACCGCCCGGAGGCGCCGCTGCCGTGTCCCGTGCTCGCGTTCGGTGGTGATGCCGACCCGGTCGCCGCACCGGACGACGTGCGGGCCTGGAAGGCGCAGGCCGCCGGCGAGTTTGAAGGCACCATCGTGCCTGGCGGACACTTCTACCTTTTCGAACCGGAGAGCCCGGTGCTGGCGACGCTGTACGCGCGGCTCGCCGACGGGTCGGAGGAGCCGGCGTGACCGAGTCAGCTGACGGCCTCACCAGCGTTCTGGCGGTGACACCGCACGGCGGCGGCACCGGCAGGCCGGTTCTGGTCGTCGATTTCGCGGCGTTCGCCGCCACCGGAACGGTCTGCGATCTGCTGGCCGCCGACTGCGCCGGCCACGCCGTGCACCGGATCGACCCCGTCACCGACCTCGGCCGTACCGGTGCCACCCCGTCGCTGACCGCGTTGGCGCACGGTTACGCGACGCGCGTGGCCGACCTGAGACCCGCCGCGGTAGTCGGCACCTGCAGCACGGCGACACTGGCGCTGATGATCGCCGCGAACACCGGCGGCACCGGCGCCGCGGTCCCGGTACTGCTGGTGGACCCCACCTGGGTGACCACGGACGTGGTACAGGCCGAACTCGCCACCGTTCGCCGCAACCTGGGCGCCGATCTCACGCTGGCCGCCCCGGATCCGCCGACCCTGCCGGCGATCATCGACGTCCTGCAGCGGGACGCCGTCGCGGCGCTCGGCGACGAGGCCGAGTCGGTCGCCGGCCTGCTGGTGCGCCGGTACCGTTCCTGGTTCGGCTTCCTTCACGCCACGATGGACACGTCACCACCGCCACCCACCGGTGCGGTGGCGCTGATACACAGCGCCGACAGACCACCCGACATCCCACCGGGATGGCCGGACGGCGCCGTCGACGTCCACCGGATCGACGTCGCCGCCGCCGAGATCCCCCGCAGTGAGACGACCCGCGCCCGGATCACGGCACTGCTGGCGCAGTACAGCTGAACGGCGCTCAGCGCGGCTCGCCGATCGCACGCTCGCCGCGCAACCACTCGATCTCCGACGGGTCGAATCCCCACGCCGTGAGCGTCTCGTCGGTGTCGGCCCCGGGAAGCGACGCGGGCCGGTGGATACGGCCGGGGGTACGGCTGAACCGCGGCGCCGGCGCCGGTTGCACCGTCCCGTCGTGGGTCACGAACGTGCCGCGAGCGACGTGGTGCGGGTGGTCCGGCGCCTCGTCCGCGTACAGCACCGGCGTCACGCACGCGTCGGTGCCGTCGAAGATCCGGCACCACTCGTCCCGGGTCCGGGTCCGGAACAGCGCCGCGAACCGACGCCGCAGCTCCGGCCACTGCGACCGGTCGTCGCGGTCCGGCAGGTCCGCCTCCCGCCAGCCGACCCGGTCGAGCAGCACCCGGTAGAGGTACGGCTCGACAGCACCGACACTGACGTACTCGCCGTCGGCGGTCTCGTACACGGTGTAGAACGGCGCCGCGCCGTCGAGCAGGTTCGTGCCGGGTTCGCGGGTCCACTCACCGCGCGCCAACATGGCGTGCAGCATGGTCGTCAGCAGCACGGTGCCGTCCACCATCGCCGCATCGACCACCTGTCCGTGTCCGGAGCCGCGCGCCTCCAGCACCGCGCAGATCACGCCGAACGCCAGCAGCATCCCGCCACCACCGAAGTCGCCGAGCAGGTTCAGCGGCGGTACCGGGGCCGCACCGGGCGCGGCGAAACTCCGCAACGCCCCCGCGACCGCGATGAAGTTGATGTCGTGGCCGGCGGTACGTGCCGCGGGACCGGTCTGGCCCCAGCCGGTCATCCGCCCGTAGACCAGCCGCCGGTTGCGTTGCCGGCACACCTGCGGACCGAGGCCGAGCCCTTCCATTACCCCTGGCCGCTGCCCCTCCAGCAGGATGTCCGCGGACTCGACGAGCCGCAGCACAACCTCCACGCCCTCGGGGTGGGCCAGGTCCACCGCGACCGACGGCCGACCCCGGTGCAACGGTCCGCCGGCATCGGCGACCGTGGTCGGCCGGTCCACCTTCACCACGTCGGCACCGAGGTCCGCGAGCAGCATCGCGGCGAACGGCACCGGGCCGACGGCCGCCATCTCCACGACCCGCAGCCCCGCGAGTGGCCCACCACCGGCCACGCCGGCGCTGCCGGCCGGTGTCACAGGGGCGCTGCCGGCCGATGTCACAGGCTCCGCGGCCGCACCATCCATGTCCGCTCCAACTTCTCGATGAGCGTTGCGCTGTGCAGCAGGTTCGCCTGCTCCCAGGCGTACCCCGCCAGGTACCTCCGGAAGGCGTCGGGAGGTTCCTCGGCGTGCAGCAGCAACCGGCGGTTGGCGACGATCGACGGGTTGCGCAGCCGCTCCGCGGCCGCTGCCACGGCGTCCTCGAGCGCCTCCGGCGGCAGCACCTCGTCACAGAACAGGCGCCCTTCCGGATCTTCCACCGGCAGGGTCACGCCGCTGAAGATCACCCGCCGGGCCAGCCGCGTGCCGGCGAACCGGGTCAACCGCAGGTTCCCGCTGCCCGGGACGATGCCTTCGTTGAGCGCCGGCATCCGCAGGTACGACCCGCTGGCCGCCACCACGTGGTCCAGCAACAGCAGTTGCTGCATGCCGCCGCCGATGGCGAACGCGTCCACCACACCGATCCACGGTTTCTCGTTGCTGGACGCGTCCGGGCCCAGCGACAGGTCGTCGTACGGGTCGTCGCCGAGCCGGTGCCCCCGCAGCATCTTGTTCATCGGCCCCAGTTCCCGCCGCAGCATGAACTCCAGCAGCGTGATCCGGCCGTGGTACAGGTAGGTGAGGTTGATGCCGGAGCTGAACACGCGTCGCCCCGCGTAGCGCGGATGCGCCACCGGACCGCCGCGCAGCACCCCCACCTCGATGCCGTCGTCGAGCAGCACCAGGTCGACCGCAGTCTCCAGCGCCGCCACGGTGGCGTCGTCCTCGGCGTTGAGGAACCGCTCGTTGCGGATGGTCACGTGACCGACGTGGCCGTCCCGCGCCACCATCACCGTGCCCAGGTCGACCTGCCCGTCGCGACGGAACTCCGCCAGCAGTTCCCGCGCCGCCGCAGTCGGTTGGAGCATCGCATGCACCAGGTGCGGTCCGACCCGGTCGGACCGCAGCCAGGAGGCGGCGACCATCCCCAGGTCGATCTCGTAGCCTTCCTTGTCCCGCTGCGGTCGACCGGCCTCTATCGCCAACGCGGCCGGGTCGGGCAGTAGTCCGGGATGCCCGGCGGTGGCCGCCGCGACCAGGTCGGCCAGCCGCATCCCGTGACACCCACCGGCCAGCTCGTCGTACCAGGCGTCGCCGTGCCGCCGCAGATACGCCCTGCGGGTGCGGCGGCAGACGGCGTGGATCCGCGCGGCGGCGGCCCGCTCGTCCGGGCCCCGGTCCGGCTTGTGGGGCAACCGACCCAGCAGGTCCGCGCCGGCGGCGAGATGGTCGGCGACCGCGGCCGTGTCCGCGGCGAACCCGCCCGTCACCCGCGGGCTGCGGGCGGCCCAATGCTGGCTGGTTAGGTGTGTTCCCATACCACGCTCCCAAGAGTTCCGCGGGTGGCCAGCCGGTACGTCATGTCCGCGACGAACCAGCGGACGTCGGTGTGGACCGCGTAGTGGTCACCGTCGTACACCACCACGTCGGCGTGGGCCGTGGTGAACGGCTGCCACGACAGCGCCGGCATGATGTCCGCCGCGCCGTAGTAGGAGACGATGTCGCATCCGACACCTCGCGGCTCCGGTGCCCGGCAACTGCGCGCCACCTCCAGGTCGGCCCGCATGATCGGGGACACGACATCCACCAGGCCGTCCAGCACCGGCGAGTCCGGGACACCGGCGTTGTGCAGCATCTCGCGGACCATCCGGTCGATCATCTCGTCGGAGCCGCCACCGGTGTCCACGATGCGGTCGGGCGGCGAGGAGCCCACCGTGAAGATCGTCACCACCGGTACCCGCTTGGCCACCTCGAAGGCGAGCATGCCGCCGAGGCTGTGGCCGAGTAGCACCAGCGGTCGGTCGAGCTCCCGGGCCGCAGCCGCCAGCAGATCCGCGCACTCCGCCATCGACGTCACGAACGGGTCACCGGTGCGGCGGTCCCGGCCAGGCAGACAGGCGGCGGTGACCCGCCAACTCGGCGGCACCGACCCGGCCCAGTTGCTGAACGACCTCGGTCCGGCCCCGGCGCCGGGCAGGAGGAACAGGTCCAGCTCCGGTTCCTCGTCAGGGCTGGCCAGGCTCACCAACGTGGGGTCCTTGAAGCGGCCTCGGGCCACACCATCACCTCCGGAACCTCGGAGACGTCAGGGCTTCCGGCAGCGAAGGTGTCCAGGTCAGGACCGTCGACGAGGCGACACGGGGACGGGTCACCTGTCAGGTGACGGAGCAGGGGGTCGACGGGCAGCGGGGTGTCGCTCGCTGCCAGGACGACGTTGCCGGACCGGCGGCCCCGCAGTGTCTCGTCGTGGGCGAGCAGGCACACGTACGGGAAGACCGTTCGTAGGCTCGTCAGCTGGGACCGGACAGTTGTGAGTGGACCGCCGTCGGCGATGTTCGCCACGTACTGGCCGCCGGGGCGCAGCACCCGGGCGGCCTCCTCGACGAACTCGACCGCCAGGACGTGCGCGGGGATAGCCAGTGCCGTGTACACATCGGCGATGATCACGTCGTACCGGCCGTCGCGGGTGTCGGTCAGCACGGCACGGGCGTCCCCTACCCGCACGTCGACCCGGGCGGCCGATGGCAGCGGCAGCTCCCGCCGCACCAGGTCGACGAGGGCGCCGTCGGCTTCGGCGACGTACTGCCTCGCCACGCGGGTGGCGGCGAAGTACCGCGGCAGTGTCAACCCGCCGCCGCCGAGGTGCAGGATGTCGATCTCAGTCTGCCGGGGCCGGCCAGCATCGACGACATGGGCGATGCGCCGCATGTAGTCGAATTCCAGCCGGGTGGGGTCGTCCAAGTCGACATGCGACTGCGGCACGCCGTCGAGCAGCAGGGTGTACGCCCGCGGCCGGTCCGGATCTCGCACCAGCACGGCCGTGCCGGAGTCGACCCGGACCTCGACCCGTTCGTCCTGTCCCGGCTCAGGGCCACTCCCTGTCCATTCGGGCGCCACCGTGACCGCCGGGGCCAGCTCGGTCGGGGTCGGGTTGTCGAGGATGTCGAGGAGGTCGACGTCCTTGCCCAGTTCCGAGCGGATCATGGCCTGGATCCGTACCGCGGTCAGCGACGTACCGCCGAACTCCACGAAGTCACTCTCCGCGTCGAGCACGTCATTCTTCAACGCGGCTCGCCAGATGGTGACCAGGGTGGCGACGAGATCGTCGGACATCTCTTCCTCACCTCGTGCTATCTATCGGGTTCAGTGCCACCGCGACACTGGTCTTCCGGTCCAGTTCGGCACCGCGCCGGCGCTTGGCCTCGGTGCTGCCGCGACCGAGCACCAGTTTTCGGGCGCCCGTCGCGATCGCGCGCCGGAGAGGTTCGTAGATGACCATGTTGAAATACGCGTAGGTGCCCTCGACCCGGGAAGGGTCACAGCCCCAGCACCGGATCCGCCGCACCGTGTCCTGTCGCGATACGACGGTGAACGCGACCGGATCCTGTCCCGTCGGGTCATCCTCGTGGCAGGCGACCAGGCAGGTTGCCTGGTCGCCCAGGGTTTCCGCGATGCCGGCCAGGTAGCTGGCGTAGTCCTCGACGGTGCCGGCCACCGTGTATCTCTGCTCAACATTGCGCAGCAGCGGCGCCAGTCGCGAATGACGCGTGAGCAGGTCCAGTTCGACGATCCGCAGCCCAGCCCCCTGGAACCGGCGCTGCTCCCGAGTGATCATCGCCTGCTGCTTCCGTGGCCGCGTCGCCAGGTATCCGGCGAAGGAGTCGAACCGGATCGGGATGTACGGCTCGTCGCTCGTCACCAGCGTCGGGTCCTGGGCGGCGACCTGTGGCAGCACGGCGGCGAGCGATTCAGCGTCCAGGAGCGGGAAACAGGCGAAGTCGAGCTGGTCGGCCTCCGCGGTCACCAGCCGCCAGGCATCTCGCACGAGCGCCTCGCGGACCGGTTTCGGCGGAGCCCCGGGCGCCACCACGACCAACCCGGACGCCCGGCCCAGGGAGCCCAGGTAGCAGCCGGTCCGCCAACCTCGGGTGACCCGCGAGCCGCCGAGCACCAGCCGGGGGTGTGGGGTCACCCGGTACGGCCGGGTCACCGGGTAGATGGGGAGCAGGCCGATCGGGATCCCCGGCCGGTCCTCGACGACGACGTACCGGGCCGACTGGCCGACCTCGGCGAGGGCGCGTTCCGCCCGGATCAGCTCCCGCCGGTCGACGTCGTCGAGCAGTACGTCATCGCGACCGGTGACGACATCAGCGAGACGGGTGCTGATCCGGACTCCAGAGGACTGGGTCATCGACGCACCTCGCCGACCGCCGCGCCCCCGTCATCGGCCAGGGCCGCCGCCAGACTGGCAATCGTCGGGTACTGGAACAGATCCAGCAGCGCCACCTCACGTGACAAGCGGCGGGCGAGTTCGGTCTGCACCCTCAGCAGGTCGGCCGACGTACCGCCGCAGTCGAAGAAGTTGGCGTCCGGTGGCGGGGCCTCCGCGACGTGGAGAACCGTGCGCCACGCCTGCGTGATCGTGGCGACCAGGGTGATGTCCTCGGTCTGGCGCAGGGAGCCGGATTCGTCCGCGGTCTCCGCGAGTGCCGCGAGCCGGGCCAGATCCGGTTTGCCGTTCGGGGTCAGCGGCAGCTCTGGCAGGACCACCACCCGGGTGGGGGTCATCGTCGCCGGCAGTCGCTCCGCGAAGTGCCGCAGCACCGCCTCATCGGTCAGCCGCTCCGGGTTCCCGACCACGAACGCGAACACCTCGGTCGTGTTCGACCGGACCGTCGCGGTCACGACACAGTCGCTGACCTGGGAGTGTTCCCGCGCGACGGCTTCCAGCTCCGCCGGCTCCACCCGGAGCCCGTTGACCGCCAGTTGCCGATCCGCACGGCCGGTGAGCACGATGCGGCCGTCCGGTCGGCGCCAGCCCAGGTCACCGGTGTGGTACTCGCGCACCCCGTCCCTGGTCCGGAACTGACGGGCCGTCCGGGCCGGGTCGGTGAGGTACCCGAGGGCCAGGTACGGGCTCCGTACCACGATCTCACCGGTGCCGTTCACCGGCGCTGGGGAGCCGGTCGGGGTTACCACCGACAACCGCGCGGCCGGGCTCCCGGAACCGATTACCCCCTCCACCCCTGCCTCGGCCACGCTGGCCACCTGTGGGGTCTCGGTGGTGCCGTAGTACGACAGCAGCCGGGCCCGGGGGAAGAGGACGCGGGCGTCGGAGAGCCCGCTCCGGGTCACCGCCGCCCCGCCGAACCCGACCAGCCGGACCGAGTCCAGCCTGACCCCTTCCGCAACCGCAGCCGCACCGAGCACCCGTGCCATGGCCGGTGTCAGGTGCAGCACCGTGGGTGCCACCTCCGCGAGCCAGCGCACCATCTCGACCGGAGACTCCGCCGCCGCCCGTGGCGGTACGAACAGGCGCGCGCCGATGCAGAGCGGGGTGAGCAGGTCACGCAGCAGCGGATCGTGGCCCACCCCGGACAACAGCGCGAACCGGTCCTGCCGGGTGAGCTCGAGCTCGTACCACTGCACGAACGCCTGCAGCGGCTCCGCCGCCGCGGCGATGGCCACCGGCTCGCCGGTGGTGCCCGAGGTGAAGGTGACGTACGCGGCGTCGGCCGGTACCGGGGCACCGCCGGCCAGGGCGTGCTCGCCGAGCTGGTCGGCCAGGCCCGGATGCTGCCCGTCGGTGGCGTCCCACCAGCTGCCGAGCTGAACCTGCGAGATCATCCGGTGTAGTCGTCGCGGTGGCTGGGTCGCGTCGAACAACGCGAACGGGACACCGGCAGTGAGCGCGGCGAGGACCCCGACCGCCACCGCGGGGGTCCGTGCGGCCAGAATCCCGACCGGTCCCTTCCCGCGCCACCTCGCGGCCAGCTCCGTGACCGTGGCGGCGAGGTCCGCATAGGTCTGGGTGTCGCCGATCGCCGGCGCGTCGCCGTGCCGTTCGGCGGCCTGCCGAAACCGCTCGGCGATCCCGGGGCCCGGGGCCACGAACTCGGTGGGCTCCCGCCCCGGGTCGTGCACTCCGAAGTCGAGGTCGGAATGCGCCGCCGCCGGTTCCCGCGCGATGAGCGGCAACAGGGTCGCCAGGTGGCCGGCCATCGCCTCGACCTGCCCCTCGTCGAAGAGGTCCGTGTCGTAGACGACCTCCAGCCTCAACTCGTCACCGTCCTGGACGAAGTACCAGGTCAGATCGAAGAGGGCACCGGCGAGCGGCGCGGGCAGCGGCTCGACCGCACAGCCGGGCAGCCGCAGTGGTGCCGCTGGGTACGACAGCATGTTGCACCAGATCTGGAACAGCGGATTGGCGCCCGGGACGCGGGGGGCGTTGACCTCACGCACCAGCACGTCGAACGGTACGTGCGGGTGCGCCAAGGCCGCCATCAACCGGCGGTGGGTGGCGGCGATCAGGTCCGCCGCCGTCGCCGTCGGGGGCACCTCACAGCGCAGCACCAGGGAGTTGTTGAAGAATCCGACCAGGTCTTCGGCGCGCGGGTCGTCACGCCCGGCCACCGGCATGCCGAGCAGGAACTCCGCACGGTCGCAGTACCGGGCGAGGATCATCTGGACGCCGGTGACGAGAACGGTGAAGACGGTGGTGCGCAGCCGCTGTGCCAGGTCCCGGACGGCCGCCGTCGTGGCCGACGGCAGCGGCGCCGTCACCCGCCCGCCCTGGAACCGTGGCCGTGCCGGGCGGGGACGCTGCCCGGGCAGCCGCAGCGGCGGCGGGATGGTGGCCAGCTCCGCGCGCCAGAAGTCCAGTTCGGCGGCGATGGCCTGGTGGTGCGCGGAGGCTGCCTGTTCGGCGGCCAGGTCGATGAACTGTGCCGGCAACGGTTCCCAGGCCGGATCGGCACCGGCACGTACCGCCGTGTAGGCCAGCCCGAGGTCGCGCTGCAGCACGGTGAAGGACCAACCGTCGGCGACGATGTGGTGGGCGAGCAGCAGCAGCGCGTGGCGGCCTGGTCCCAGTTGGAACAGCACGGCCCGGAACAGCCTGCCACCCGCGAGGTCGAACCTGGCGCGGCTGCTCTCCGCGTCGCACCGCGCAGCCAGTTCCGCTTCGCTGACAGGCACCACCGCGAGCTCGACCGACGCGAACTCGACGACCCGTTGCACGTCCCGGCCGGCCACCGACTCGATGGTGGTACGCAGTGCGGCGTGCCGACGGGCCACCAGGTCCAGCGCCCTGGTCAGGGCGGCGATGTCGAGCTCGCCGGTGATCCGGTGCAGTACCGGCAGGGTGTACGCCCGACAGTCCGGATACAGCTGGTGCAGCAGCAACAACGCCCGCTGTGCGGCGGACAGCGGCCCGATCCGCCGACTCGGCCGTTCGACCGGGAGCACGGGTGTGCCGGGGTGCTCCCCGATCGTCTCGGCGATGGCGCGGACGGTACGCAGTCGGTACACCTCGGCCACCGGCAGTTCGATGCCGAAGTCGCGCCGGATCCGCCCGCAGAGCCGCACGGCGGCCAGCGAGTGCCCGCCCAGGGCGGCGAAGTCGGCGGTGAGGTCGACCTGGTCCAGGCCCAGCACCTCGGCCCACAGCCGGGCCAGCGCCTCCTCGGTCTCGGTCCGCGGTGTGTCGTCGACGGGCGCGACGACCGGAGGGGGGCGCCGGGCCAGCGCCACCCGGTCGACCTTCTCGTTGACGGTTAGCGGGAGGGCGTCGACGACGACCACCCAGTGCGGCACCATGTACGACGGCAGCAGATCGCGCGCGTGGTCGAGCACCTCGGCCGGGGTGGCGGTGCCGGTGACGTAGCCGCAGAGGGCCTCGCCGGCGGATTCCGGCTGTACCACGACTGCGGTCCCGACGCCGGGATGCCGTTCGAGGACGGCCTCCACCTCTTCCGGTTCGACCCGGAACCCCCGCAGCTTCACCTGCCGGTCAATCCGTCCACAGTAGACGAGATTGCCGTCGGGTCGGCGTCTTGCCAGGTCGCCGGTTCGGTAGAGGCGGGCGGCGGGCGCCTCATTGAACGGGTCGGGGAGGAACCGTTCCCGGGTGAGGTCGGGGCGTCGGTGGTAACCGAGTGCCACCTGGACCCCACCGATCCAGAGTTCCCCGACCTCCCCGTCAGGGACCGGCTCGCGATCCGGGTCCAGCAGGTGGGTGGTGACCCCGCGGACGGCGACCCCGATCGGGGCCCGGCCGTCGTCCGGTTCGGGGTCGTCGAGCCGGATGTCGTACGCCGTGGCGATGACGTGGGTCTCGGTCGGGCCGTACGCGTTGATCAGCGCCAGCCCCGGCACCCTGGCGGCGATGTCGCGCAGCAGCCGTTCCGGAATCGGCTCCACGCCGACCATCACCCGGCGCAACCGCAGCTCGCCCGGATGGGTGTCCAGCCATGCACGCAGCGCCGGGAGCAACACCGTGGGCAGGTATGCGTGCGCCACCTGTTCCCGGGCCAGCAGGGCGAACAACGCCTCCGGGTCGAGCCGTGTCTGCGCCGGGACGACCAGCAGGGTGCCGCCGGCCGGCAGCACCGAGAAGATCTCGTACACCGAGACGTCGAAGCCGATCGACGCCCACATGGTGCCCACAGCCCCCGGTTCCAGGGGCTGTCGCGCCGAGAAGTCGGTCAGCAGGTTGGTGAGCCCTCGGTGGTGGCACAACACCCCTTTGGGAGTGCCGGTGGACCCGGAGGTGTAGATGAGGTACGCCGGCTCCTCCCCGTGCGCGACCGGGAAATCCCCCGGACACCGCTCACCGGCGTGCCACCCGACCGGTCGTGCCGGCAGCGCGACGACAGGCGCCGGGGTCGGCGCCGGTGGGAGACCCGGGGCCTGCAGGACAGCGGCCGGGGCCGCCTCCCGGAGCACGGTGGCGATCCGGCCCGGCGGCAGCTCCGGGTCGACCGGTAGGAAGACCGCGTCGGCGGCGAGTGCGGCCAGGACACCGATCACGTATCCGGTCGACGCCCCGGCGAAGACCGCGACGACGTCGCCCCGGCCAACCCCCGCCGCCCGCAGCCGCTCCGCCAGCCAGGACGCCGTCTCCAGCAGCTCGCGGTAGTTGACCGACTCGTCGCCGCACCGGATCGCGGTCCGCTCCGGTGCCGCCTGACCGGCCGCGTTGACCAGCGCGAACAGGCCCGGCTCAGGCAGTGACATCGAGGATGAGCTTTCCGGTCGTCTCCCGGTTGGCCAGCGCCGTGACCGCCCTGCCCGCCTCGGCCAGCGGGTACACGTGCTCGGTGACCGGCACCAGGGTGCCCTTACCGATCATCCCGAACAGGCCGGTCATCGTCTCGGCGGTGATCCGTGGATACCGGGTGACCAGGTCGTTCGCCCAGAATCCGACGATGCTGCGTGAGCCCTGCATCAGTGACTCGGGCCGGATCGGGCTGCTGGCCCGCCCCGCCGCGGAGCCGTAGGTGACCAGTCGGCCGAGCCGGCCCAGCGTGGCCAGGGCGACGTCCATGGCAGGTCCCCCGGCCATTTCCAGATAGAGGTCGACCGGCTTGCCGTCGTTCGCGGCCAGCAGGCGGTCGGCGACGTCACCACCGGTCGGGTCGATCGCGACGTCGGCACCGAGCCGTACCGCCAGCTCCCGCTTGGCGGCGGTGGAGGCGACCGCAATCACCCGGCGGGCACCCCAGGCCCGGGCGAGCTGTACCGCCAGTGACCCCACCCCACCGGCGGCGGCACTGACCACCACGGTGTCCTGCCGGGTCATCCGGCCGGCGGTACGCAGGATGTGCCAGGCCGCGAAACCCTGGTTGGCCACCGCGAGCGCCTCCAGGTCGGTGATGGCGTCGGGGACGGGGACCAACGTCGCGGCGGGGGCGGCGACCCACTGCGCCCAGGCGCCACCGGTACGGGGCAACGCCAGGACCCGGCGGCCGTCCGGGTCGGTGCCGACCGCTTCGATGCCCGGTACATACGGCAGTGGCGGGCGGTAGCTGTAGGAACCCTCGATGACGTGTCTGTCGGCGAAGTTGATGCCGGCCTTGCCGACCCGAACCAGGACCTCGCTCTCACCGGGCACCGGTTCGTCGAATTCCGTTGCCACCAGTGACTCCGCGGGGCCGAAATCGCGTACCACGACAGCCTTCACTGTGCCTGCTTCCTAGTCCGTGATCAGAGTTGATCGGGTCGGATGACTCACTGGACCGCCAGCGGGCGCTCACCGCCCGTACCGATCGACGCAGACGAATCGGAATTCGGCGGTGTACCGCCGGCCGTGCTCGTCCCGCAGCCACAGCTGGTCCGGACCCGGCAGCATCTCGGTGAGCCGGAGCTGGGTGTCGCCCCGCCGGTGCAGCCGGTGGCTGAGCACCGACAGCGATAGCGGATTCGCCAGGTCGACGTGGAACGGCTTCCGCTCCCCGGCGACGATCGCGAAGACGTGCCGGGGCAGGCCGAGTTCGTCCCGCAGCCCACCCGCTGCGGCGTGCAGGGCGGCCCCCCGGCCCACCAGCCGCTCCGGCGGCACGATCCACGACTCCCGGCTGACCACGAGGTCGTCCACGGTCACCCGGGGCTGGTGTGGGCGCGCGGGCAGCAGGCCGAACCGCTGCGCCGCCGCGTGGGACAGGAAGTCACCGAACACCTGCACGGCCGGGGCTTCGAACTCGCCCCGTACGTCGATCGCCACCAGCCCCGCGGCGCTGCGCCGCAGCCGCAGCCGGGCGGCTGGCAGCAGCCGCTCCGCCGGCCCGTACGGGGTGTCGCCGCCCATCCCGAGATAGCGGTAGCGCGCCGACAGGTAGGTGTCCGGCGGTACCGTGCGGGAATTGAGCACACCGGTCCCCAGCTGGTAGATCGGGAGGATCCGGTCCTCACCCATCACCTCGTCGATAAGCCGGTGCAGCGTCGGACGGTCCGGGTGAAACTCGTAGGCGGAGAGCCCGTCCATGGTCTGCATAGCGGGGTGCAGCTCGCCCAGCACGAACGTCGGCCGACCGGTGCGCACCTGCTCCAGGTCCGTTGCCCCGATCATCAGGTCGGGGCTGTGCCAGCGGGCCTGGGCCCATAACGGCGGCCCGGCTGGGAACGCCGCCTCGACCCCGGCCCGCAGCTCCGTGCTGGTCAGTGCCACGCCGCGGGCGTCAGGGTCGGGCACGAACAGCCGCTCCCAGCGCTGCCGCAGTTCGGCTGCGGCGCTGTCGGCGGGTGGCGACGACTCGCCGTACGTCGCCGATCGGGCGACCACACCCAACACGTCCATCAGCGGTGTCCCGGCCACCGGGTCGACCAGCGGGGTCAGCCACGCCTCGTACTCGGCGGCGGTGCGCCGGCAGTACCACGCGGCGCCGGTGAGCATCAGGTCCAGGGCCGGCCCGACCCGGTCGAGCAGCCGGGTGCTCAGTGAGACGTCCAGGTCGCCGAGGCAGTCCTGGAACACCACCGTCCGCCCCGCGTAGAACTCCCCGGATCGTTGGTGCGCCGCCTCGCCAGTGACCTCGACGAACCGGGTGTCGAGGTCGGCCAGGGCGGCGTCCAGCGCGGGTGGGTCGGCACGGACCGCCGCCACCCGGTCACGGGCCTCGACCATCCGGTCCAGGTCGGCCAAGGCGGCGGCCCGGCGGTCCGGGTCGGTCACCCGCAGCAACTGCCCGCGCAGCCGCCGTTCCGGCCCGGTTCCGCGAACCACCGTGAACCCGCTGGTCAGCAGCTTCATCGTGCGCAGCCGGCCGATCTCGCCGAGCACCGCTTCCCGCCCGTGGTCGGGCAGTTCGGCGACGATGTCGTCGACAGTGCGCCGGCCGTCGCACAGCTCCAGCACCCGGGCCCGCAGCGGCGGACACTGTAGTTCGGTGCCGTCGGCGAGCAACAGGACCCCGTCCGCGAGGTCGGTGACCGGGGCCCGGGACGGGGCGGTCCACCGGTCCAGCCGGTGCCGTTCGTTCAGGGCGGCGGCGACGGCTCGGATCGCCCAGTACTCGAAGTACGTACCCCTGCGCCGGGGTGGCCGACCCGCCGCACCGATCGTGGTGGGATCGTCGGTCCACTGCCCCCACACCACCGGCCCGAAGAAGCCGATCATGTCGTTCTTGGCGCAGTATCGGGAGGCGTAGGCCCACAGGGTGCGGTCCCGTTCGCGCTGTTTGCTCGGCTTTCGCGCGGGCCGGTCGGACCGGTACCGGCGGCGGTGGAACGCTGGGTTCTGCCAGAGCAGGGCCTCGTGGAACAGCGGCTGTCCGTCGAGGCTGGCCACCGCGGCCTGGGCTGCCTCCGCATCGCGTGCGAAGTCGCCGGTCGGTGCGATCTCGATCCAGTCGAAGGGCATGCCGGCGGTACGCGCCCTCAGGTTCGGCCAGACCTGCCACCTCCCCTGGTGGCCGAGCGCGTATTCAGCCGGTCGCATCGGTCCCCCCGCCGATGCCCAGCACACCCGACAGCTTGCGGATGCTCGAATACTCGAACATGTCCGCGGCCGACAGCTCCACCGACAACGTCTCCCTGATCCGCGAAGCAAGCTGGACGACGGTCAGTGACGAACCGCCCAGCAGGAAGAAGTCGTCGTCGATCCCGACCTCCGGTATCCCGAGGGACTCGCACCAGAGCCGGGCAAGTTCCCGCTGGACCGGGGTCTGTGGCGGGACGAATGTGGTGCCGATGGTGCGGACCGGTTCGGTGGCCGCAGGCCCCGCCTCGACCGCCTGTTGGTCGAAGGTGCGGGCCTGGGCCAGTCGTTGCGGCAGTGAGCCGACCGACGTGATGACCTGAGGTCCCGGCCGCAACCCCAGGATCCGCCGGAACAGCTCGCCGCCCTCGGCGTTGGTCAGCATCCCGGTGCCGCGTGTCATGTCGGCAGGCTCCGCCGGTCGGCCCGGCAGGGTCGCCGCCGCGTGGTCCACACTCCGCAGTGTGTATCCCTCGATGGCGACGCAGACCGCGCCGGTGTCGTCGACGATCAGCTCGTCGATCTCCATGAACTCGGGCCTGGCCGGGTCATTGTGGTATGTCTGCACCACCCAGCACCGCGGCGGGATCGGTCGGTGCACCTCCACCGAGCGGTAGAGGAACGGCAGGTACCGGTGGCCGGCAGCGCCAGCCAGCCCGTACACCGCCCGGTCCAGGAGGGCCGGATGCAGGGTGTACCGGTCCCCGTCGTCCCGGCCGACCGCCGGCAGTTCCAGCTCGACCAACCCCCGGTCGTCCTTGGCCCAGTACCGGCGGACCGCCCGGAACCGTTCACCGAACTCGACGAGCCCCGAGTACGGCTGGTGCGCATCCGCTTCGATCAACCCTTCCCGGAGCTCCGCGAGGTCGAAGCCGGTGGAGTTCCGGTCCGGTGCGGTCCGCATCCGGCCCCGGCAGTGCGTCGTCGCCGGCTGCCCCGTCGAGGCGAACCGGATCGCGAATTCGAGACCGCCGGACTCCTCCGGGGTGAGGGTGACCGTTCCGGTGACCGGCCCGGTGATCCGCACCGGGTCGATGAACACGACGTCCTCCAGCCTGATCGGCACCGCGCCGAGAGCGTGCCGGGCCGCGGTATGGGCCATCTCCAGCAGGCTCGTGCCGGGCAGCACCCCGACCCCGTCGATCTGGTGGTCGGTCAGCACCCAGTGCCCGTCGAGATCCAGGTCGACCTCGAAGGACCAGCCCTCCCCGTCGGTGGCGGCACGATGCAGCAGGGGGTGGTCCAGCGTGGTGACCGAGGAGCCGCCCCGGAGCCGCCGCAGGGTGCGGAACCCCTCCGCGGCCCGGTCGGTCGACACCATGCCGACCTCCTCCCAACCCCACCAGTTGATCGCCACCACGTATGGTGTGCCGTCCGCCCGGGAGGTGGCGTACGCGTCGAGGAAGGTGTTCGCCGCGGCGTAGTCGCTGTGTCCGTAGTCGGCCGAGACCGCGACGATCGACGAGAACAGGGCGAGGTAGTCCAGTGCCGGCAACCGCCCGGCGCGGATCAGGGCGTCGATGACCAGCGTGCCGCGTACCTTCGGTGCGAGGATCCGCTCGGCCGCCTCGGGATCGTGCAGGGCCAGCAGTTGGCCACCGGCGATCCCGGCAGCGTGGACCACCCCGGTGATCGGACCAAGTTCCTGTTGGGTCCGGTGCACGGCGGCGGCCATCGCCTCGGCGTCGGTGACGTCGGCCCGCAGCACCAGCACCTGGGAGCCGGTCGCCTCGATCCGCCGGACCGCCGCGATCTGGCCCCGGGTCCCGGCCGGGACATCGGGATCGTCCCACCTCGCCCGGTCCGGTAGCCCGGTCCGGCCGAGCAGGGTGAGATCCGTCGGCTGCCGGGATGCCAGGTCCTGGGCGATCGCCAGGCCGAGCCCGCCGAGCCCGCCGGTGATGAGCAGGACCTCCCGGCGGCTGGTCGGGTGGGTCGCCGGGACCTGCTCGTTCGGGATCGAGACGTGATGGTGGACCCAGCGCCGACGACCACGCAGCGCCACCAGTTCCGCGTCGCCGTCGCCGCTGATCTCGCTGACCACCGCCGACGCGACGCCCGTGTCGGCGAGGGAGACGTCGATCTGCCGGACCCGTGCCGCGCCCAGCTCCCGGGGCAGGGTCCGCAGCGGGCCGGCGATCGTGGCGCCGGCCGGCCATGCGGGTTCACCGTTCACCGACCAGACCCGGTCGGTGATCGCGACCACCTCCACCTCCGCCCGGAAGCTGCGCAGCAGGGCCTTGGCCAGGGCCGCCATCCGCTGGTAGGCGCGAACCGCGATCTGTCCCGGGTCGTCGTCGGGGTCCTCGAAGAGGGCGTAGACGATGCGGTCGGGCAGCAGACCCGCCTCGTGTACCGCCTCCACCAGCAGCTCCACGTCCTGGACACGGTCCGGGTCGAACTCGTAGCCGTCCGGTCCGGTCACGAAACCCGGACCGGAGTACGCGGTCAGCACCAGCACGTCCCGCTGCCAGGCCGCCGCGATGATCCCGTTGGCCACCGGGTGGTCGGGCGTGGCGAGGACCAGCCAGGTCTGGCCGAGCAGGCTGCCGGTCCGGCGTGGCGCCGGTCGGGACCGCCATGCGGGCAGGTACAGCGGTGTAAGCAGCGGATCGGTGGGAACCTCGAGGACGTCGTCCGAGCCGGGCTGCGCAGGGTCTGGATCCACCCAGCAGCGCCGTCTCTGGTACGGGTAGCCGGGCAGGCTCGTCCGTCGCCCAGAGCCGCCGCGTACCGCCGCCCAGTCGATGTCGGCGCCGGACACCCAGAGCCGGCCGACGGTGGTGGCCAGCACCGTCGTGTCCGCGGTGTTCCCGTTCGGTGGCGCCATCGTGGTCAGTGCGGTCGCCGAACGGCTCTGGCTGGCGGCGTGCTGCCGGGCGAAGGTGCACATCGACTGCCCCGGCCCGACCTGGAGGTGCACCACCCCCGGTAGCTCTTCGAGGCGGGCCAGGAAGTCCGCCAGCCGTACCTCCTGGCGTGCGTGTGCGGCCCAGTACGCAGGGCTGGTCGCCTGTTCGGCGGTGATCCAGTCACCGGTCACATTGGACCCGAATCGCAGCCGGGGTGCCTGTCGGGGGAAGCTCTGCACCAGGGCGGCCAGCTCGTCGCAGATCGGCTCCATCATCCGGGAGTGGAAGGCGTGCGAGGTGCGCAGGACCGAACCGGTGATCCCGATGTCGCCCAACTCCTGGGCGAACTGCTCGACGGCGGCGATCTCACCGGAGACGACGCAGGAGGACGGTGAGTTGCTGGCGGCGATGTCCAGTTCGGTGGGCAACATCGACTGGACCGCGTCCCTGCCCAGCGGCAACGAGAGCATGCCACCGCGCGGCAGCGCCTGCATGAGCTGTCCCCGTCGGGCGACCAGAGTCAGCGCGTCCGGCAGTGGGAACACCCCAGCCAGCGTCGCCGCGACGATCTCGCCGATGCTGTGGCCCAGCAACGCCACCGGCCGGACTCCGAAGGAGAGCAGCAACTGCGCCAACGCCCATTCGACGGTGAACAGTGCCGGCTGGGTCACCGCGGTCTCGTTGAGCTTCGCCGCAGCCTCGTCGTCGTCCGCCTCGGCGTGCAGGAGCTGTCGCAGGTCGATACCGAGCCAGGACACCAGCTGGTCGGCGCAGCTGTCGACGGCGTCCCGGTAGACCGGAAAGGTCCGGTACAACTCGCGCCCGGCGCCGGGAAACTGGGCACCCTGGCCAGGGAAGAGGAACGCGACCTTCGGCGACCCGGCGACCCCGGCAAGGGTGTCCAATGTCGACTGATCGGTCAGCTGTGCGACGGCCGCGGCCGGATCGGTAACCCTGAGCAGCATGCGGTGCGGGAAGGCGGCCCGGCCCTCCTGGAGGGTGAAGGCCACCTCGGCCGGGTCGTGCCTGGTGTCCTGGAGGTGCTCGGCGAGAGCCGTGCGGGTGGCGGTGAGTGCCTCGGCGGAGCGTGCGGAGATCGGCCACAGCACAGGGCTGGCCAGTGGCGGCGACGCCGGTCTCGCCGGTGGCTGTTCGATGATGACGTGGGCGTTGGTGCCACCGATGCCGAAGGAGCTGACTGCGGCGATCCGGGGTGCCCTGTCGGTCCGCCACTCGGGGTCGGACCACGCCTGTAGGTCGTGGGCGAGGCGGAACGGGGAGTCTTGCAGTTCCAACGCCGGGTTCGGGTCGTCACAGTGGAGGCTGGGGGTGATGATCCCGTCGCGTACGGCGAGGATCGCCTTGAGCAGTCCGACGGTGCCGGCGGCGGGGCCGAGGTGCCCGACGTTTCCCTTCACCGAGCCGAGCCAGCAGTACCGGCGGCGTGTGGTGTGTTCCCGGTAGGCCGCGGTCAGCGCCGCAACTTCGATCGGGTCTCCGACCTTCGTCCCAGTGCCGTGCGCCTCGACCATTCCGATCTCTTCGGGGTGGACCCGGGCGTCGGCCAGCGCAGCCTGGATCAGCGCCCGCTGGCCCTCGACTCCGGGAGCGGTGAACCCGACCCGCTGGTCGCCGTCGTTGTTGACCGCCGATCCCCGGATCACCGCGTACACCTGGTCGCCGGCGGCTGCGGCGTCGGCCAGCGGCTTGAGTACCACCAGGGCCCCGCCGTCGGCGAAGATCGTGCCGGTGGCGTCGGCGGCGAATGGGCGGACGTGCCCGTCCCGGGACATGATCCCGCCCTCCAGGTACGGGTAGCCGCCGCCGAGCGGCACGTCGACCTGGACCCCACCGGCGATCGCCACCTCGCACTCGCCCCGGCGCAGTGCCTGCATCGCCTGGTGCACTGCTACCAGCGAGGTGGAGCAGGCGGTGTAGACCGAGACGCTCGGTCCGGTGAAACCCAGGCGGTAGGAGACCAGCGGCGCGATGTAGTCGGCGTTGTTTCCGCTGCTCATGCTGGTCAGGCCCGCCGACTGGCGGACGGCCCGGTTCTTTTCGATGTGGTCGTACCGGTACCGGTTGGTGGTCGCGCCGCCGAAGACCCCCACCTGCCGCCCGATCCGGCGCGGGTCGTATCCGGCGTCGTTGAGCGCGGTGTAGGAAAGCTCGAGGAAGAGCCGGAACTGGGGATCGCAGAGCTCCGCCTCGCGCTGCGTGAAGCCGAAGAACTCCGGGTCGAACTGGTCCAGGTCGGCTGCGGTCGCGGTCACCGGCCGATAGTGGGGCGCGTCCACCGCCGTGGAGGTGGGCTCCCGGTCCCGCGCGACGGCGAGGTCGAAGTGCTCGATCGACTCCACGCCTGCCCGGAGGTTGTCCCAGAACTCCCGGACATCGCGCGCCCCCGGCAGCCGGGCCGCTACCCCGATGATGGCGATGGCATCGGCAATCGGTGGGGTTAAGGAATGGTCGCCCGGAGGTAATTGGCTCATCGAATGGCCTCACATCGGTGGAACGTCGGCGGCGACCATACAGGAGCGGAATTGCACCGGACTTGCAAAGGAATTGATTCCGTCAGGTACGCCGGTCCCGGTCGGCGTGGCGCGAAAGCCAGCCACCAAAAATTGGCGCCCGGATAACCCCGCCTGGCCGTTTACGGTTCATGATGGTGGCCCGGTGTCGTGACGGCGGCACCTGGCATCCCTCTCGCGCTGAAGGTGAGACATGTTGTCGGCAAAGGAACGGGCATTGTGGCTACTGGAACAGTTGCTTCCGGCCAGTGGCATCAACAACATCCTGGTCGCCCTGGTCACCAGGGAGCAGTTGGACGTGGCCGCTGTCCGCGCGACGGTGGACCACCTCGCGCTGCGGCACCCGGCGCTGCTCACCCGGTTGCGGATCGTCGACGACGAGCCGGAACGGGTGGTGGGTGACTGCGCAGCCGTACCGTTCGAGTTGGTGGAGGCGACGGTCGAGGAGATCGGCGAGGTGTGCCGGACGGTTGCGGCGCGGCCGATCGACCTGGTCGCCGAACTCCCGATCCGGGTTGTCCTGGTGCGTTGTCCGGACCGGGACGTGGTCTGTCTGTGCCTGCACCACCTCGCGGTCGATGCGGTCTCGTGCTCGGTGCTGCTCCGGGAGTTCGCGGTCCTGTACCCACGGATGCTCGCGGACGGTCGACCGCCGGTGGCGTTGGCGGATCCGGTGCCGGCACCGCCCCGCGCCACCAGGCAGGCGGCGAGCACCCAGTTCTGGCGGGGTCACCTTGCAGACCTCACCGTGGCACCGGCCGTCCTGGATTTCGGCCGGCCGGATCCTGACGTGCCGTCCCTCGTCGGGGGCACCGTCACCCGACGCCTCTCCGCAGCAGCGACCGCCGCCATGCGCCAGCTGCGCCGGCAGTGCCGGGCGACCGACAACATCGTGCTGTTGGCGCTCTACTACGTGCTGCTGGCCCGGCACGGCGCCGGAGGCGACCTGGTGGTGGGGGTGCCGGTGGATCTGCGGGACGGTCCCGCCCGCCGCGCGGTCGGCTACTACATGAACACGCTGCCACTGCGGATGGCGGTGCCGCCAGAACGAAGCTTCCACGAACTCGTCCGGGATGTCCGCCAGCTGTTCGTCACGGCAATGAACTATGCCGATATCTCGTACGAAGAGCTGGCGCTGCCCCGTCCACGCGCTGAGACCGCCTGGTGGGTCCCACCGTTCCGGCACATGTTCAACTTCCGGCCACTCACGGAAGCGCTGACCGACGGCGATGACGAACTGCCGTACGAGGCGCTGGAGGTGGAGGGCGGACACAGCAGGGTCGACCTCGAACTCGTGGTGCGGTACGAGGGCGACGGGATCACCCTGCAGGCGGTCCACAGTACCGAGATCCACCAGCCGGACGACATCGAGGCGTTGCTGGCCCGGTACGAGGCGGTGCTGGAACGGTTGCCGGAGCGGGCCGACATGCCGATCGGTGACCTCGACGTGTGGAGTGACGCCGACCGGGCCACCGTCGCCGCCACCCAGGCCGCCGCCGCCCGCGCCCACTCGCGGCGAACCGTGCCGGCACTGATCGCCGACCGGATGGCGACGAGCCCGGACGCGACGGCGATGGTCGACCGCGACGGGGCCGCGTGGAGCTACCGCGAGTTGCGGGACTGGGCGACCGGCACCGCCGCGCTGTTGACGCGCCTCGGAGTGGGCAGCGGGGCGACCGTCGGCCTGTACGCCGAACGCGGTCCCGCGTGCGCGGCTGCCGCCCTGGGAGCCTGGCTGGTCGGGGCGGCGTACCTGCCGCTCGATCCGGAGCAGCCGGCGACGCGGCTGGGGTACCAACTCGACGATGCCCAGGTCGGGGTGCTGCTGGCGGACCGTGAGCCACCGCCGGGGGTGGTACCACCCCGCTGCCGGGTGGTCGGCCTCGACACGGTCCGGCCGGCCCCGGGTCCGTGGCCGGAACAGGACCCGGAGGAACCGGCGTACGTCATCTACACCTCGGGCTCGACCGGGTTGCCGAAGGGGGTGGTGATCAGCCACGCCAACCTGGCGAACGTGGTCCAGCACTTCGCCGTCGAACTCGAGGTGTCGAGCCGGGACACCCTGCTGTGGCTGACGACCTTCGCGTTCGACATCTCCGCGTTGGAGGTGTTCCTGCCGCTGGTCGCCGGTGCCCGGGTGGTGGTGGCCGGCGATGATGCTCGCAGTGACGGCGCCACCCTGCTCGGTCTTGTTGAGCGGTACGACGTGTCGGTGCTGCAGGCGACACCGACCACCTGGCGGTTGGCGGTGACGGAGGCGAGCGGTCAGCTGCGCGGACGCCGGGTTCTCTGTGGCGGTGAGCCGCTGCCGGTGCACCTGGCCCAGGCGCTGCTGGCGACCGGCTGCCGACTCTGGAACGTGTACGGCCCCACCGAGACGACGATCTGGTCGACCAGCGCCGCGGTGACCAAGGTCGAGACCGAGGTCCCGGTGGGACGGCCGATCGCGAACACCACCGTCGTCGTCGTGGACGGACAGGGCAGGGACCGGCCGCCGGGCCTACCGGGCGAGGTCTGCATCGGCGGAGACGGGGTCGCCATCGGCTACCTGAACCGTCCGGAGTTGACCGCGCAGCGCTTCGTCGAACGGGGCGCTGCGGGCCGGTACTACCGGACCGGCGACGTCGGCCGATGGCGGCACGACGGCACCCTCGCACTATCGGGACGTAGCGACCGTCAGGTCAAGCTGCGTGGCCACCGGATCGAACTCGGCGAGGTGGAGGCGGTGCTGGAACAGCACCCGGTGGTACAGGCGGCGGCGGTGGTGCTGGTCGGGGACCCGAGCGCCGACGGGCTGTTGGTGGCATTCGTCCAGCCCGGCGGGACGGACACCGCGAAGCGGGACCGGCAGATCACCGACGAGGTGTGGCGGTTCGCCCGGGAGCGGCTCGCGTCGTTCATGGTTCCCGGCGACGTGGTGGTGACGGCGACGATGCCGACGACCGGCAACGAGAAGGTGGACTACCCCGCTCTGACCGCACTGGCCCGACAGCGGGTGGTGGCTCCGCGGCGCGACCCCGCGATCGTGGCACCGGAGCGGGACGGCTTGGTCGGCGAGCTGGTGGCCCTCTGGCGGAGTCTGCTGCGGGCGCCGGACCTGGATCACGAGGCACACTTCTTCCAGAGAGGGGGCCACTCACTGCTGGCGGCGAAACTCGCCCAGCAGGTGACCAGGGCCACCGGGGTAAAGGTGTCGCTGAGTGAGGTCCTCGCCGCACCGACGCCCCGCGCGTTGGCCGGGCTCGTCCAGGATCGGCGATCGGCGGGGGTGTGACGATGCGGCGGGATTTCGGGAGGTGGCGGGTCATCCGGTGGCGGTGTGGCCTTCCGCTCCGGCGTAGCGGGTGAACCAGTCCTGGAAGGACGCGGTCGCGAAGACCTCCGTGTGTGAGGATTCATGCCGGATGTCGAGGTCGTCGAAGATGGTGCCGAGGTGAGCCAACACCTTGCCTTTGTCCTGGGCGAGCGCGGTCAGGTGGGAGTCGGTGAACCAGGCGGTCGCGGTGGTGGCGACCGGTGCGAGGGTGCCGCCGCTGAGGCCGAGGAGGTCGGCCACCACGGCGAGCCCGCGGTAGAGCTGCCGCTGTACCGGGTCACGGTGCGGGTTCGGATCTTCCAACCGTGCCAGCGCGTGGGCCAGGGTCGTTTCGCCCGCGGGTCGCTGCAGCAGTCGCGCGACCGGCTCCGGGCGGCGTTTGAGCTGGTGGAGCCGGAACATCACGGCTTCCCGCCGGGAGATCGGCGTGTGCCGCAGGTCGGGGTCGACGAAGAACATCCGGTCGACGGTCTCGCCCTGCCGTTCCAGCAGATTCGCCATGACGACCGCGATGACCGCGCCGGCGCAGTAGCCGGCGATCCGGTACGGACCCGTCGGCTGAGTGGCCCGGACCTGGGCGAGGTAACCGGCGGCAAGGTCTTCGATGGTCGGCGGCGTGGGTGCGCCGTACCACCCGGGGGCACGCAGCCCGATCAGAGGCGCCGGCAACCCCTGGAGGTGCTTGAGGAACCAGCTCACCTCGCCGTCGGCCCCGTGCACCAACCAGGTCGGGGTGCCGCCGGCCCCCGCGAGGCACACCTGCTCGCCGGCCTGGTTGATCGGCTGGTCCGCGATGAGCTCGCCGAGTTGCCGCGGAGTGAGCAGCGGGAGGTCCACCGGCGCGTCGGTACGCAGGTGGAAGACGTCGAACAGGTCGCGCCGGATCCGCTCCCATTCACCGGCGATGATTCCCTGCTCGCCCAGGCTGATGTGGACCGGCGGAAGTTGTGGCACACCCAACGCCGCTGCCACGATGATCTGGCTACCCACTGTTGCGTATTCCGCGAACTCTCGGTCCAGCCGATTCAAGGTCTCCTGCGACATGCGTCTTCCTCCTGATGTGGTTGCTGAAATGACGTCCTGGCCGCGTAGTATCGTGCCGCATCCCAGTCGAACCCGTCGTCGACGGCGGTTACGAACGCAACGGCTACACCGTTCATCGGGAGGTATTCCTTGGGGATTCTGGAGTGGAACACACTTAGCACCGGTACCAGCACTGAGTGCGTGCTCATCATCGACTTCAGCGCCGATGCCGGACGCCAGACCGGCAGCTTCTCCGACCTCGTCTCGCTACTTCCGGGTCGATACACCATGTGGGCTCCACACCACGGCACCTGGGGTGATCCGACGGACACCGATCCGGCGGCCAGGCTGGCGGAATGGCTTGCCGGCGCGGACCGTTTCGGGCCGGATGTCGTGGCCGTGGTCGGCTACTGCGCGGGTTACAGGTTGGCCGCCGCGTTCGCCGATCACCTCGCCGGCCCGAAGCCGCCGGCGCTGATCCTCCTCGACCCGCTGCCGGTGCTGCCGCAGACCCTCCTGCACGAGTACGTCGAAGCGGTCAAGCAGTTCGCGCCGGTCCTCCAGCCGGAGGTCGTCGGCCGGGCAGTCGAATGGGCCAAGGAGCACGTCGCGCAGGACCACGACCTGCTCACACTGGCCCGACGCCTCACTGCCTCGTACACCGACCTCGCAGCCGACGGCTGCCGGGAGTTGGGCATCGAGACCGAATACGGCGAGCAGCTGGTTCGCCGCCTCAGCGGCTATCTGTCCTATCTGGTGATCGCGTCGACCGCACCACCGCCCCGGAACTGCCCGGCCCTTGTCCTGCGTTCCAGCGATCCGGTGCCGGCAGCCCTGGCCGAGACGTATCCCGACGCTCCACGGCTCGACATATCCCGTGCCAACCTGCTTCGCAGCCAGGAGGTGGCCGACAGGATGACGCAGGTCCTGGCCGCTGGCGGCCCTCGACACACGCGAGCCTGACCTGCTCCGCCGCGGCCGGTTCGGGTCAGGAGCGCCGGCAGCGGCTCTCGCGGCGCCAGTGTCGACATTCACCGACTGGTGCTACCGCTGGCTCCGGAACGTCCACAGTTCAGGAAAGGCGGGTTGGTGGAGGGTCGTGCGCAGATAGCCGACGCCGCTGGATCCGGCGGTTCCGCGCTTGCCTCCGATGATGCGCTCGACCGCCTTCGCGTGGCGGTAGCGCCACAACTGCACGAGTTCGTCGAGGTCGGTGAAGAGTTCACACAGGACGGCCGCCGTCCCGTCGTCGGCGTAGACCTTTTCGAATGTGCTTTCCAGTTCGGCATCGGGCTCGACGGGTCGGGTGACGTCGCGGTGCAGTCGCCGCTCGGGTATGAGGTAGCCGAGCGCGGCGAGCATGGTCAGCAGCGAGTCGTACAGTGACGGCCGGGCCATAGCGGCCGCAATGCGCTGCCGCGCCGCGCTGTCCGGCGGATATCGCACCGCCACTGCTGCATCGCGGCGGCCGAGCACGGCCTCCAGTTCCCGGAACTGCGCCGACTCGAAGGCGCTTGCGGTCCCGAGGTGTGGACGGAGCCGGGCGAACTGACCCGGTGGCATGGTCTCCAGCACGTCGAACTGGCTGACGATGACCGACCAGATAGCCAGGATGCGCCGGGACAATCGCACGCTCTGGCCCAGGTCCGCGGCCGTCAACCGTTCCTGCAACCCCCTGCATTCGTGCAGCAGCTGCTTGAACCAGAGTTCGCAGATCTGGTGCAGTGCGATGAACAGTGGCTCGTCGGCCACGTCCGAGCGGGTGAACTGGACGCTGAGCAGCTGGTCCAGGTTGAGGTACTCGGCATAGGTGGGCGCGGGACCGGTGGCTGTGGCGTGACTCGGAGACCGCGGATCACCCAAAAGCATCGCGCCAGTATGTCATGGGCAATTAGTCATTTCGGCGGTTGCCGCGGTGTACCACTTGTTTTGCGTTTGCATGCAAATTGAATGCGCACGTCACGCTGACCGGCTCCGGGCGCCTACCGTGAACCAGGCTCTTGATCGACATTGGCCCATGGCTCTAGGTCGGGCTGGGCAACGGAAGGCGGGGGCGTTGCGGTTCGAGGTCTTAGGGCCGGTTGTGGGGTATACGGCGGGTGGGCCGATCGGTTTAGGGACAAGCCGGCAGTGCACCGTGCTGGCCGCGTTGCTGGTCGAGCCGGGCGTCCCGGTCGCCTTGGAGCAGTTGGTGGACCGCGTGTGGGGCGAGGAGCCGCCGCAGCAGGCCCGGGCGACGTTGCATGTGTATCTGTCGCGGCTGCGCACCGTACTGGGTGACGCGGGCGGGCCGGCGCTGGTCCGTCGCGCGCACGCCTATGTGCTCGATGTCGATCCGGCGGCGGTGGACCTGCACCGCTTCCGGGCGCTGGCGCGTGAGGCCCGGTCGGCGAGCGACGACCGGGCCGTGGTCCTGTGGCGAGACGCGTTGACCTTGTGGCGGGGAACTCCGTTCGCCGGCCTGGACAGCGACTGGCTTCGAGCGGCCGCTGTGGCGATGGACGTCGAGCGGCTGGCGGCGATCCTGGACCACAACGACGTGCTGTTGCGCCGCGGTGAGCATGCGCAACTGGTCTCCGAATTGACCGCCGCCGCAGCCGAATTTCCGCTCGACGAGCGGCTGGCCGGACAGCTGATGCTCGCGCTGTATCGCAGCGGCCGGCAGGTCGAGGCGCTGGCGCACTACCGGTCGGTGCACGACCGGCTCGTCGAAGAGTTGGGCAGCGTTCCAGGGCCGGAGCTGTGGGATCTACACCAGCGAATCCTGCGCCACGACCCGGGCCTCGCCGTGACCACGGTCGCCGATAGACCGGAGCCGGCCGTGGTAATCACGGAAGATCCGCAGGGCACGTCGGGCGGCGCCATCGCCTCGCACCGGCCGGCGCAGTTGCCTGCCGACTTGACCGGCTTCACCGGCCGCGCCACGGACCTGCACCGCCTCGACAAGCTGCTGGAGGAAAGCACCAGCGGCTCCCTTGGGGCGATGCTGATCACCGTCATCGCGGGCACCGCCGGCGTGGGAAAGACCGCTCTAGCGGTGCATTGGGCGCATCGGGTCGCCGACCGGTTCCCTGATGGACAGTTGTACGTGAACCTGCGCGGCTACGACCTGGAGCAGCCGATGCCGGCCGCTGATGCGTTGGTGAGGTTCCTTGCCGCGCTGGGAGTGACCGGTCAGAACATCCCGCCGGAGATGGACGAGCGGGCCGCCCGGTACCGCAGCGAGCTGGCCGGGCGACGGATGCTGATCGTGTTGGACAACGCCGCCAATGCGGCCCAGGTACGTCCGCTGCTGCCGGGCACCGATTCCTGCATGGTGATAGTGACCAGCCGGGACAGCCTCGCCGGGCTGGTCGCCGTGCACGGCGCGCACCGTATCGACCTGGACCTACTTCCGGCGGGTGAGGCGATCGGGCTGCTGCGCCGGCTGATCGGCGCGCGGGTCGAGGCCGAGTCTGAGGCGGCCACGACGCTGGCCGAGCAGTGTGCCCGGCTGCCGCTGGCGTTGCGGGTCGTTGCGGAGCTGGCGGTCGCCCGACCGGACAGCACCCTTGCCGACCTCGTGGCGGAGTTGGCCGACCGGCAGGCCCGGCTGGAGCTGCTGGAGGCCGGTGATGACCCGTACGCGGCCGTACGAGAGGTGCTCTCCTGGTCCATCCAGCACGTCCCGCCCGATGCGGCACACCTGTTCCGGCTACTGGGATCACATCCGAGCCCTGACTGGGACGCCAACGTAGCGGCAACGCTTGCCGACACCGGACTGGACCACGCCCGCCGGGCACTGGAGCTGCTGGCCCGTGCCCACCTGCTGCACCGGACCGGCCGCTTCCGGTTCGGCATGCACGACCTGCTGCGTGCCTACGCCACCCACCTGGCCCTGCGTTCGGCGTAATTCTTACGAGCTGTCGTGCCGGTGGTGAGCCCTCGTCTGATGGCGGGGCAGGGAGGTGCCGGTAACGTTTGTGTCCGCGGCATAGCCCTTCGCACCCTGCCACTGCGCCTCCGCGAACGCGGCGCGGCTGATGGACGGGTCGGTATGTGTGCCGCGGCGGTGCCGGTCGCGCCAGGCGACGTAACCGACGACCGCGCCAACCGCGGCGGCAAAACCGGCCAGAAAGATCAAGATCGTCATAACCTCACCTACATCGTGTGGGTTCCAATACTTACGGTGCGCCGAGTGCGCCCCCGGTGGCCAGTGATCAGGACCGTCAGCGCGCCGGTCAGCAGCAGCGCCGCACCGATGAGGGCGAGGGATCCGGTGCCGGCGCCGGTCACCGGCAGGCCGCCCGCGGATCCACCGCCGTCACCTCCCAACACGCGCACCTTCAGTGGCGCGGTGTCGTTGTCCGGGTCCGGGTCCGCCCGTCCCGGTCCCCCCGGGAAGTTGCTGGTCGCGAGCCGGCCCTCGGCACCGGGCACCCGGCGGTCGATCCGGAAGGTGATCTCGAACCAGATGGTCTCCCCCGCCGGATGCACCGAGCCGTCTACGCAGACGTACTCGGCCGCGCCGGGTGCGAAGTCCCGGTCGGGTGGGTTGGGGCGGGTCGCCATGCAGAAGGACCGCGAGGCCACGGCGGTGACGCCGGGCGGCGTCGTGACCTGGAGGAAGACCGCCGGCTCGTCCTGCGGGTGACTGAAGTCGATGGACGTCGGCCCGTTGTTGTGGGTGCCGAGCCGCATCGTGACACGCTGCCCGACCCGGCCGGTGATCGTGGCCGGCACGGCCGCCACATCGGCTTCGTTCCGGCCGGTGACCTCAACGCTCACAACGCCCCAGTTGTTTTCCGGGCTGGTGTCGGTCTGGTTGGCGGCTTGTCGGTCGGTTCCCTCGATCAGCCTGAGCGTGCGGCCGGACCCGCGGGTGAACACCTGGCCGCTGGCTTCCCACATCTCGCGCTGGTGTGCCCAGTCCAGCGGGGTGTACCAGCCGACCGAAGCCTCCCCAGTGCCAGGCGCGGCGTCAGCGGCGATACGCATCGCCGGTGCCGGGCTGATCTGGAACGTGGCTCCAGGCGGGACCGCCGTGTCGAACCGGCAGGCGGCCCACTCGGCCCGCCCGTAGTGCGAGAGCGAGTAGTCGCAGTTGCCGTACCGCTCGGTGAAATGCAGCCGGTACGGGCGCTGGAAAAACGCCACCACGCCGTCGGCGGCGACCGGGCCGGCGTTGCGGACCCGTATCGGCGTAGTGACGTCGTCGCCGGCCGCGCCCGTGAGGTTGACCCGACCGGTGGCATCGGCCAGATCGATGGTGCTTGCCACGCGTACGGTCATCGTGCCCGTCGCGGGTTCCAGCCCAGCAATGGTGAGCCTGATCGGTATCCGGCCGCTGTCGCCCTCCCGCGCCTGCGGCGCCGGGGCGAAGTCGAATGCCAGCCCGCCCAGAAAGAGCGCGTTCCAGACGCAGGTGAGCGTGGTGCCGCTGGGCTCGCAAGTCCAGCCATCGCTGACGTTGGTCACGGTGACAACCCCGGCCAGATCAGCCAGATCCAACGTGAGTCGCACCTCAGATCCCGGCAACGGCTCCGGATAGCCGGCCGGGACGCCGACCCAGATCCCATGCCGCTTGGCGTCGAAGCCGACAGGCACGATCAGATTGGTGAAACCAAGCTGGGCCTTCTCCTTGACCGCCGCGCCCGCCGCGCCGGGCGCACCAGCTACGGCCACGAGCAACGCCACCATACTGACGAAGAACCGTCTGCTCAGCACCTCGGTCACCTCCGATCAGCAACGGACGTGACCGAGGTCTTGAGCCACACAGATATAGAACACTATCCACCCCGCTCGATCCCTGCGGAAGGGACCGAGCAGACCAACCAGGATGAATGATCGGGTCACCGGGCATACGCGGCACGCGCTGCGATCGACGGCCCCGGGCCGATGATGGCGGGGCGCAGGGCTGCCGGTTGGCGGGCACGTTGGGGCGTGCCCGCCAATCCGCTACTGGCGGTCAGAGGCCCGTCTCCGCGGCAAACTCGGCCACACCTGTCACTTTGTCCACCCTAATTGGCACATTCCCCGCCATCGCCTGTCGCCAGTCATTGCGCTCGACGTACGCCTTCCCGTCGTATGGGAAGATCCACTTTGCGCCGTCGTCGCGAACTGCGCCCTCCACGATGACTACCTCGAAATCAAAACGCTCTCGCACATTTTCGTCGAGAAACTGCTCGGCAACCCGGCGAGCGTCATGAATTGAGATCATCAGTCGCGGCCCTTCTGCGTGAACGTGATGTAGAACGACGTGTAACCGTCGTTGGTATTCGCACGACCCCCGGCCTGTCCGTCCAGGAACCGGATGACGCCTCCCTGATTCACCACGTTGAACGCGTGCCCAGGACCCGCTTTCCGCACGCCAACGATGATCGCCCGCGAGCCGGCGCCGTACTCCTCCATTCTGTCCACTATTTCGTTCAGGTTACGTTTATGAAATGGGCGCTTTGAGTAGTCGGTGATTTCGCTTATTGGGAATGGCCCGCCCCCCGGCGCTCCGTAGGTTAGCTTCCCGGCAAGCAACTTGTCCGTTTCGATGGCGCATCTAACACAGTTCATCATACCGCCCGTCGGATTGATATCCCGAAGTGATTTAGCGGGGTCTTCGCTGTCCTCGAGATACTCGACCAGTTGTTCGGCGACTACCTCCCCGACGGTGCCCCAGGCGGGGTTGCGGCCACCGGGCTTGGGCGCCTTGACGGGGACCTTCGGGGCTTTGGCGCGCGGGGAGGTGCGATGCGGTTGGTTCGCGACAGGCATCGGCCGGACGGGCGGGTAGGCGCGAGCGTGTTTCTGCGCTGCCTTTTCGTTTTGGAACGACCGGTAGTGCGGGCCCCATGTCTGCCTCTGTTGCTGCTGCTTGACCTCGGGCGACTTGCGGTTGCTGGCGCAGTTTTGGCAGGTGTGCTTGGTGCAGACGCCGTCCGGGCAACTGCCGGCCAGACCGGTCGGGTCGCTCATCACGACTGGCGTGTTGGCGGCGTAGGCGTACCCGTTGAGCTGCTGCGGATCGTGCGCGATCAGCAGCGGATCGACCGACACGAACCGGCCGAGGTCGGGCGAGTACTCGCGAGCGCCCAGGTGGGTCAGCCCGGTGGAGTCGTCCCGGGTACCTCCGATGAATCCCTTCTCCCCGGGGAAGGCCGCCTGGGGACCGCGCGGGGCGCCGAACGGATCGAAGAACCGCTTGCTCGCCTGAAGTGTCTCCGCGTCGAGCGCGATCTGCGCCGTGCCCTGGTGGTCGGCGGCGAGCCAGGTTAGCCTGCCGCTCGCGCGTACCGCGACCGTCTGGCCGCCGTGGGTGTAGTAGCGGGTCGCCTCGCGGGCCCCAGACTGCTTGTCCAGCCGAATTTCTTGTCCCGCGAGGTAGAGCGTCACGCCGTCGGGGCTTTCGCGTATCAGCCGCTCGCCATTGGCCGCGTAGACGAAGGTCGTCTCCTCGCCGTCCTTGACCGCCTTGGCCAGGTGTCCCTCCGCGTCCCACTCCAGCGTCGTCCCGGCCAGGGTCTTGGTGTTGCCTGTGGCGTCGTACTCGAAGGCGACGGTCTGCGCGCCTGCCGCGGACGGCGTGGTCAGGGACGCCAGCCGGTGCCCGGTGCCGGTGTAGTTGTACCGGGTCAGGGTGCCGTCCTTGGTGCCCGTCGTCCGGTTGCCGGCCGCGTCGTAGGTGAACGACTGCCGGTACGATGCCGGGCCGCCGAGTGCATCGGTCGGCGTACCGCACGACGCCGCCGGTGTCCACGCGTCGGTCAGCCGGCGCTGCACGTCGTAGCGGAAGCATTGCCGGTCAACGGCTCCGTCCGGCAATGCGGTCGCGATCGACGTGACGTTTCCGGCCGGGTCGTAGGCGAACCTCGCGTCGGACTGCTTGGGTGAGGGCACCTCGGCGTCGACGACGACCCGCTCCAGCCGGCGCGTGCCCAGTTCCCGGTAGGTCGTCAACCACGAGCGTTTCCCGTTTTCGCCCTCCGCCGGGGGCTGTCCCAGATGGAGGCGGGCGCTTTCGCCGTACCGCGTGTACTCGTTGTCAAAGACGTAGTTGGCGGGCTTTCCGGGGAATCCGCCATAGGTCTTGAGTGGACGGCCGGAGTCGTCGTAGGTGTGCGTGACGATCTCCTGCTTGATACCCCACGGCTGGGCCTGGTCGCCGATCGCCGGGTAGCTCTCGGAGGCGAGGCTCCCGTCAGGGTTGAAGGTGAACGTGTTGAGGTACGTTCCGGCGAGGGTCTCCTCGTTCTCCGGGATGGTCGTCTTCGCCCGGGTCGCCTGCCCTAGCAGCGAGTAGCCGAGGATCTCGGTGACGTACGCCTGACCGCCGTGGTGGCGGATCGACGTGGCCGGCAGGCCGAGGCCGTTGACCGAGGTGTCGAAGGTGAACTCCGCCAGCGTATCGCTGCCTTGCTTGACGCTGGTCCTGCGCCCCAGCTTGTCGTAGTCGTAGGTAAGCGTGATCCCGCGGGCGTCGGTGATGCTCGTCATCTGCCCGGCGGCGTCGAAGGTCGCCGTCGACTCGCCCTTGTCCAGGTCGTTGCTCTCGACGCGATTGCCGAGCAGGTCGTACCCGAATGTCCAGGAGTTGCGGGCCGGGTCGGTGACGGAAGCCAACAGCCCGGCCTTGGAGTAGCCGTACTTGGTGGATTCGCCCGCTTGGATCTTCTCGATGGTCTGCCCTCGGGCGTTCACGACGGTGGTGGCCGGCGGTGCGCCGTCGGGCGGCGTGACCGTCACTCTGTCACCGCCGTAGCTGGTGGTGGTGCGCGTCTTGACGGTGTCGTGCACCCGCAGTTCCACGGACACCACGCGGTTCGCCCCGTCATAGGCGTTGACACTCAAGCTGGGGACCTTGTTGTCCAGTGCCCGCCACAGGTCCTTGTCGATGGTGGCGTCGTCGTAGTACGGGTTGGTGGTCTTAAAGGCGCGCCCGTGGGTGTCGTAGTGGGTGTCGACGATCAGTCGGCCCCCACCAGCCGCGGGTGCCTGGGTTTGCCGCTCCCGTAGCAGCCCGTCGTAGAGCGTGTGCTCGGTGACGTGGTTGCCCCGCGGCCCGACCTTGCTGGTGGTGACGACCGTGGTCTTGTCGTTGTGGATCTCATACGTGAACTTGTAGCTGCCCTCGGGGTTGTCCGCCCGCGGCCGGTTGGGCAGCCACACCTGCGCGGTCCGCCCGAGCGCGTCATACGCCGTCTCGGTCTGGCGATGCACGCCCCTGGCCAGATCGGCGGATTCGACCATCTTGACGGGCAGCCCCCACGCCGGTTCCAGCGTGGTCGTGTCACTGTGCCCCAGCGGATTGGTGACGGTGACGGCGGTAACTGGGCCGCCGGTCGCGGGTTCGTAGGCGGTCGTCGTCTTGCGCCCGAGCGCGTCGCTCGACGTGGTGACCCGGCCGTAGTCGTCGTAGGTGGTCATGGACATGGTCTGGTAGACCGGATCGGCGGCCGGCCGGGACTTGGCCGACTTGACGTGTGTCGGGTCGCCTTTGGACGGTGCCTGGCCGAAATCCGCCCCGTCATAGGCGGTCTGGGTGTCCGACAGCGCGTCGCGCGGGAAGACCGGGGTGGCGTCGCAGTTGACCGAGACGGTCACGTTACGGGCGGGGCGGTCAAGAATCCAGTCGCCGGTGTTGCGGACGTAGCTGACCGTGGCGCACCGGTCGTCTCCGGAGTCGTCCACGTCACCGAGGTCGTCGGTCTCGGTGAGGATTCCCCTGTCGTCGTAGGAGAAGGTCACCTTGGTCTCGCGCCACTTGTCGTCGCGGAGGTGGGTGAGGGTGCGTACCTCGCCGTCGCGCAGGATGTAGGCGCTTATCTTGCCGCGGCTGGCGGTGGGGCCTTGCCAGGCGGGTTTGGTGAGTGTCTTGCTGACGACGGTGTCGCTCACCCCGAGGTGGGTCGCGTTGTAGTACTCGAATCCGGACAGCCATTCGTGGTCCGGCCGGCCGTCGACGGTGACGGTGCGGGTTGCCCCGCCAGGGAGGGTGTCGCCGTGCATGCCCCGGTGGTAGCGGTGTTCCACCATCGTCACCGGGCCGCTTGCGTCGTCTTCGCGGCCGGTCAGCACCCGCACCCGGGCGAAACCCCGGTAGTCGCTCCAGGTGCGCTTGTCGTCCTCGGTGAACTCACTGTTGTCGTAGTGCCACATCGCACCGTCGTCGTGGTGGTAGACGTATCGGGTGCTGGTCGGCACGGTGTTGCCCAGGCGGTCGAGCTCGTCCACCGCCTCGACCACGTACTTGTGGAACCAGTCGGTGCGCTCCTTGCTGTACTGCGGCTTCCACTTCACCGGATAGCACAGCTTCGTGTTCTCGTGCTTGACGATCGAGCCGACGTTGCCGGGTGTGCAGTCAGGCGTGCGGTACTTGATGTCGACGACGCCACCGGATTCGGTGACGATTCCCGTTATCCGGTACCGGTTCAGCGGTGCGAAGACGTCCGGCAGGTGCACGCGGTTCGCCATCCTGGTGCCTTCGAAGACGACCTTCGGCAGCGTGGTGTCGCTACCCACGTGCCCCGCTCGGGTGATCGATCGCAGCCACAGTGCGGCCTTCTGGCCATCGCCCGGGTTGGGGAACTCGTGCTCCAGCGTCCACGAGTCCACCCGCCGGTACTGCCCGTCCGTGAGCACACTGGTGCTCACCTTCGACAGCCGCTTGGTGATCCAGAAGGTGGGCGCGATGCTCTCCGGATCCGCCTCGGAACGGCTGTCCGGCCAGTTCTCCTTCCGGGCCACAGTGCACTCACTGTCACGCACGCACCGGTCGGCGGTCTCGAAGTCGACCCGGGCGATGGTGCGCCCGGCTCCGTCTGCCGGCCCGTACTCGGCGGTGCGCAGCGCGCCGCCGCGCACGTAGTCCGCCCGGGCCTCGCCCTCGTTGCGGCGGTAGGTGTCGCTCTCCGCCGTGTACCCGTACCGGATCTGGTTGCCGTGCGTGTCCACGACCTTGTCCAGGTTCCACCGCCACGGCCGGACGCAGTGCGACGTGGCGAAGGTGCCGGTGTTGCAGGGCTCGCCCGTGTCGTCGCCGAACACCGGGACCGTCCACTTCGACCCGGCGTCGGCACGCGAGCCGAAGAAGTACTGCGTCCCGTCGACCGTCGTGATCTTCCAGGAATCGTCGGGCAGGTGCTCGATCCGGGCACCGTTGTCCGACTCCAGCCGCCAGAAACCGCCGGCGTCCTTGACCATATGGCCGCTGCCGCCCGGGAACGCGGCGTACGCGTTCTCGGTGCGCCAGCACAGATCACCCTTCGTGGGATGTCCATCGGTGGAACAACCGCCGTAGGTCCGCTCGATGAACCCGACGGACAGATCCCAGCCGTCGCCAGCCCACGACGCCTGGTTGTTGGTCGCGCTGGTGCGGCCGTCCACCGCCGACGACGAGTAGCTCAGGGCCAGTTCCGGCTCCAGCCCGCCCGGCACGGGCGGCACCCGCAACGGATAGGACCAGGTGAAGTCACCCGTCTGCGGTGACACCTTCCACGACGCGCTCGGTGACAGCGGGCTCGCCGCCGTTGTCCCCGTGCCCTCCCTGGGCTGGGCTCCCGCCTCCTGGTTGCCGGTCAGGGCGAGCAGGCTGGCCTGATCGGGTGCGCGGCTGCCCATGGTCTGCTTCGTCACCGGTACCGGATCGGTCTTCTCGATCGCGGTGGACGGCCCGGCGGCGGTCGAGACCTCCGGCCGCGTGACGCTGATCAGTGTCACTGTCATCAGGACGGTGAGCCCAGCCGCGAGGCGGTGGCGATAATTGCTCATGAGCTGAACTCCGCGGTCGTCGTTGGCGGGTTGGCGAGGATGTATCCGAGGTCGCCGTCGAAGGCGTATCCTTCGCAGCTGCCCGTGATCGAGGTGAAGCGTTGGTCCGCGAAGACGCAGCGCTTGAGCAACTTGGTTTCCGTTCCAGCTGGCGGTTGGGCGTAGACCGTGCCGAGCGTGCCGATGACGGTTTTGCCCTCGCAGCCAGCGTCGGTGGAGACGAACTGGTCGATGCCCTGCACGCAGCTGTAGAGGAATCTCGTGCCTGCGGGCTGGGTCAGGCCGAGGAAGCCCTGGACGCCTTCGGAGTAGTACGCGAGCGGCGCCCCGTCGATCGTCGTGTAGTGGTCTGGTCCGGAGGGGAAGTAGTGCCGTGTGAGAGCTCCGTAGGCGAGCGTGTAGCCCAGGGTCGCCTGCCGGCTGCCGCCCTCGCAGTCCTCCTGCCGCGACTCGAACCGGTCCGCCCCGGACAGGCAGCGGTAGACCGGAACCGTCTCCAGGTTCACCGGCCGCACCGTGTAGACCAGCCCGACCTCACCGACGCGCCTAGCACCCTCGCAGCCCGGATCGATCGACGCGTAACCGTCCGTCCCAGACACGCACTCGTAGAGCATCGTCGTGTTCGGGCCCGGCGCGGCGGGCCGCCCGAGCACGGTCTGGAAGTGGTAACCCTCACGCGGTTTACCGCCCGTGCTCGCGGCGTACCGGTCTCCCGCGAGGTTGACGTACCGGCCGATCTGACCGGCCTGCGGCAGCGGCCAGCTGGTCCGCTCGGCCAGCTTCGCGTCGCTGATCTCCCACTCGTCGATGTGAATCTCATCGATGGCGCCGTGGAAGAACCCGTGCGGGCGGTTGTTCTCCTTGGCCCTGCCCAGGGCGAGCTTGCCGGAGGCACGCCAGAGGATCACGTCCTCGCGCACTCCGACCAGCTGCCCGTCGACGTAGATACGCAACTGCCGCGCGGGATAGTCGAACACGCCCTGCACGTGCGTCCACCGGTCGAGGGTCGGCGGCAGCAGCGAGTGCGCGTACACCATCGGCGCGCCATCGGAATCGGACGTCGCCTGGCCGAACACCCAGCGCTTGAGGCCGGGCCGGTACTGCAGCACCCATCCGCTCTGCCGCTCGCCGTCCTGGCTGGCGATGGTCGAGACCTTGTCGTCGCGTGACAGCTTGGCCCAGGCCGAGATGCTGAAGCTGTCCATCTCGGCGTCGACCAGCGTCCCCACCGAGGTCACAGCCGACCCGGTGCCGTCCAGGTACATGGCCCGGCCGGAGATTCCCGGCCCGTAGGTCACACCACCGGACGGGACGGCGTCATGCTTACGCCAGTTGTAGTCGCGAGCCGAGTCCTCGTCGAACCGGTAGAAACCGAACTCGGCCACCGGCATGCTGTCGTGCACCAGACGCACCTCGCCGCCTGACAGCTTACGGCTGAAGACCCGCACGTCGTCGATCGCCCGCGGGAAGTAGCCGGCGTTCGCACCCTTCCAACGCCCCCGACCGATCGACAGCGGCCCGTCCGACGGCTGGACCCTCACACCGGTCTTGGCCGCCGACAGCACACCATTGACATACAGGCGCAACTGCTTGTGGCCAGCGTCATATGTAACCGCCAGATGCATCCAATCATATGGCCGTGCGGTCTCCGTGGACAGCAGCACCGTCCTCGCTGGACTGTCGGCATCGGACTCCGGCACCACCACGGCCCACTTCTTCGAAGCGGCGTCGAACCGCACCTCGAACACACTGACCCGGTTGCCGTCCTGGCCCAACACGGTGCGGTCGCCCCCGCTGTCACTGGTCAGGTACACCCACGCCGACGCCGAGAAGCTCTGCTCGGTTTCCAGCACCGGGCCGGCCGTCTCGGCAAAGCCGGAAGCGCCATCGAACAGGGGCGCGGCACTTTCACGGCCACCGGTCCACGTCATACCGCCCTTGAGCGTCGCGGTCAGGCCGCGGCCGCTGGAATCCGCGGCGCTCGTGCCGGAACCCTCGTCGAACTTCCAATGGCCCGCCGCCGCCGGCAGTTTCGCCGGGCTGTCCTCGGCCGGGTAGGCGTTGTACAGGTCGGCCAGCCGCTCGTTGTCCAGAGCACCGGTGTAGATACGCACGTCGTCGACGTCGCCGTCCCACGTGCGGCCCATGACCACACCACCGACCGAATTCCAGGCCGTGTTGAGCGTGCCCTCGTCGTGACGGACCGCGTCGACGTGCAGCACCACCGCCTTCGTGGCCGGGTCGTACACGCCCGCCAGGTGGACCCAGGTGCCGACCTCCTCCAGCCGGGTGGCCAGCGACGCCTTCGTCACCCTGCCATCGGCCTCCGGCATCTCGAAATACCACGCGCCCCACTGGAACTGGTCATCGTCCTTGACGTGGCCCAGGCTCATCTTGCCCGCGACGCCCACCGCCTCGCTCTTGCACACGCACCGGTCGGAACCGAGCCTCACCCACGCCGTGACCGTGAACGCCTTGTCGGTACGCACATCGACACCCGGCGTCGTAACTGCGTCACCCGACCCGTCGAACCGCACGGCGTTACCCACCCGGCCAACCGTGAACCCGGCATCACCCGACAACGCGCCACCACGGTCACCGACCGAATCGGAGGCGTTACGCCCGCTCGGCTCGTCCAACCTCCACTGGTGTGCGAGGGAAAGATCCCGCCCCGCCATCACCGCAACCTCATCGGCGAACAACGGTCGCGACCACACTGACACGTCGTCCACCGCGCCGATCACCGACCGTCCGATGTGGAACTCGCCAGCCGGGTGGTCCGACCCCGTCACACCGTCGCGTGACGCGGCCAGCACACCGTTGACGTACAACTCGACGCGACCGCTGACGGCGTTGAAGGTACCGGCGAGATGGGTCCACGCCCCCACCTGTACCGGGGGTCCGACCACCTGCTCGCGCAGGCCGAACGCCCACTTCTTCTCCGCAGTGGCCAGCAATTGGAACGAACTGCCGGACGCCGCGTCCTGCGAGAGCACCAGCTGCGTCGCACCGGTCGTGTCCACCCGCGCCCACGCGGCCACCGAGAAGCTACGGTCCGACGTGACGGCGTGGTCGGTGCTCACATAGTTCGAACCGTTGAGCTGCAACGCCCAATCGTTGGGCTCAGGCAGCGTCGACTGCCCGCCCGTGTAGCCCACCGGGTGATCGGTATCGCGACCACCGAGCCGGCTCGGCACGGCGCTCAGGTCGCCGTCGAACGCCCACCGTCCGGCCGCGACCGCGTCGCGGCTCACCAGACCCTGCAACTCCTCCACTGCGAGCGCCCGGCCGTAAGCGCGAAGCTCGTCGACCGTACCGCTCCACGGGTTGACCGGGTTCCCGTTCCAGCGGCCGCCACCCACCCGCAACGCACCGGTGGCCTGGAACCCTTCGGTCCGGGGCGCCGTACCCATCAGGTAGCCGTCGACATAGATGCGGATCTGCTGAGCCGGTGCGTCGTAGACCGCCGCCACGTGTGCGGTCTGGCCCACCTTGGCCGACCTCGCTCCGCTGTGGACGATCGCGTCCGTTGGGCGGGTGGCCGCGTCCGCCGAGGGGAGGTGGAACTCCCACCGGCCGCCGTCCTGGTTGCGATAGCCCAGGAAGAATCCGCTGTAGGCGGCACCGTCCTGCGAAACCGCTGTCCGGGCCTCGCCCGCCGGGGCATCGGCATCCACCGTGAGCCACGCGGCGACCGCGAAGCTCTGATCCGTGCGGATCACCGGCGCGCCCATCGACACGTGGCCCGTCTCGCCGAGCTTGACCGCACCGTTGACCTGGCCCGTGACGAACTTGGCGTCGCCGCCCAGGACACCGGCCGCCCCGCCAGGCACCGCGTTGACCGCCGTCCCGCTACTCGGCTCGTCGTCGAAGTTCCAGTACCCGAGCTGGACATTGTCGTGGCTGACCTGCGCCCGCACTTCGGCTGCCGAGATCGGCCGGTCATAGATCTTGACCTCATCGAGAGGGCCCGGGAAGAAGCCCTGGTTGACGCCGTTCGCCCGAAGGTGTCCGATGCGGACCGCCCCTACCCCGTGCCAGCGCGGGACCCGGTCGGCCTCGCCCATCAGCACCCCGTTGACGTACAGGCGCATCTTGCCCTCGTACTTGTCGTAGACGCCGGCGAGGTGGGTCCACTCCCCCGGTGTCGGCGGCGCGGTCGAGCGGACGAAGTCGTGGCCGGCCGCCAGGTCCGTTTCGCTCCGCGCCGCCACGAAGACCCAGCGCCGGTGCTGCCCCTCGTACTGGAGGCAGAAACCGCATGTCGCATCGCTACTCTGGCTCACCACCGTCCCCAGGGGACCGTCCAGGTGGTCGATCTTCGCCCAGGCGGTGACCGAGAAGCTGGCGTCCGCGCGCACTGCCGGATTCGCCGTCAGGTGGCCGTTCTCGCCGTTGAAGGTCATGCTCTGGCCGACCGCTCCCGGCGCGTAGGTGACTCCGCCGTGCAGCGTGGCGTTCCGCCAGCCGAGAAACGCTGTGTCGTCGGCGTTGCCCTCAAACGACCACTGCGCCAGCGGGCCGTTCCCGCCACGCACATAGATCCGATGCGTGGTGATCGGGCCCTCGTGTCCTGCCTTGTCCACACTGCGCACGTACAAGTCCCGCGGACCGTCACCGGGCGGGGTCAGCTTCACGGTCGTTTCGCCCCCGAGCCGGTTCGCCACCGCCTTCGTGCTGGGCGGATAGGTCCAGCTCCACAGGAAGTGATTGACGTCATCGACACCGTTGGACCTGAACGTGAAGTCGCCCGGCACCCCGGCACCACCGTGCCAACGGTCGTCGTCCGGATAGGTCGGGCTGGATACCAGCGGCGCGGTCGCCACGCCGACCCGATCGACGACCCACCGGCCCGGACCGAGCACCCATGGGCCGTCACCACCGGCATGGCCGTCACGGGCCCGCACGAACCAGACCATCTCCTGACCATGCCGGTCCTTCTGATCGAGGCTCTGGCTATGCCAGTTGCCCGAACCGAGCCGGATGTCGGGGCGCAGCGGGGTCCTCAGGAACGTGTCACTGCCCGCGGGCATGCCGTACACATCCCAGTCGGCGTACAGCTGATCCCCGTCGGGGTCGTGCAGGTACGCCTGCATGGTCAGGGAAGCGGCGCTCGAGTACGCCTTGCCCGCACAGTTCTCACACGCCTGCGGCACACCCTCCACGAGGCGGGGCTGGTTGGGTTCGGCCGGAGTGGCGTTCCACCGCACCCACAGCCGCGCCGACTCGGCGTTGTACCGGCGCCACGCGTACTTGTCGCCCTCGTTCTCGGCGACCAGCGAGTAGGTCGTGCGGTCACCCCGGGTGATGGCGTTATTCGGGGCGAACGTCACCTTGTGCGCCCCGCAACCCGGCACCGACGAGGCACCCAGCTTCTCCCCGTTGGGGCTCCCCACCGTGCCACCTGAGGGCTGGTTGTTCCAGTCCGTGCCCTCCTCGATATGCCACGTGTTGGACTTGTACAGCACATGGTTCCGGGGCTGGTCGCAGTCCGGCCCGGCGTTCGTGGTCGCCTCGAACCGAGTGTCGAGAACCGTCCGATTCGCCAAAAAGCTCGTATCGAACATCCAATACGTGCGCGCCGTCCCGATGCCGCTGCAGCCGTTCCAGTCGCAGTTGCCGACCTTCGCCTCATTGCCGTCGACTTTGGTGCCATCCCAGTTCGTCGCCGTCCGCTTGCCCGAGAAGACCTTCGTCCAGTGGTGCCGGGCCGCCGTGTGCTCGCTGGGATCGATAACCAGCGGAAAGCGGGTCGTCGGACCCTTCAGGAGCTTCACATCCGGTACCAGGACAAGGCTTGTCTTCCCGGCGAGCACCTTCACCGGCGCGACGGTCGACGCCTCACCCGGGGAGTCCACATCGGATACCGCGTTGTCCCACATCACGGCCGCCGGCCCGGTCATCACGACGGTGCCCGCCTGGTCGCGAACCTCCGTGCCACCCGACTTGGTCACCGTCAGAGCGAGCCCTCGCGTGGCGAGCCCGAAACTGATCCTCTTCAGCGCCGGATTCTTCGCCGCCTCAGCCGTGCGAACCACCAGATGCTTGACGTAACCGGTGCCATCGGCACGCAGCCTCAAATCGACGCCCGGCAGCACATCCCGATACGTTGCCACCGATCCAGCGAGCTCAGGCACCGGCAGCTCACCCGGCCAGCTCAGCGCCACCGACCCACCGGCGACACCCAACCGCACCAGCGGCTGCCTGCCACCACCCGAGAACGCCACATCGATCGCCGCCGTACGAGGACCCACCGAACCGTCCCCGCGACGCACCAGCCCAGGATCGATATCCACCCACCGGCCACCACGCAGCACGCGCACCGGCCGGACCGCCAGCTCGGCACTCATCGTGCCGTCAGCGTGCGCCTTCACCAACCGCATCTCGTCGGTCAGCCCGTTGACGACGACATCGGTCCCCTGCCGCCGCGCCGCCGCCAGCGCCTCGGCACCCCCGCGCGCCTCACCGATCACGGGCAGCGTTGGGCTCTCCACTGTAGATGGCGCGATTCCCGGCACCGCAGATGCTGCCAGAAGCGAGACCACCAAGGCCGTTGTCCGCCAAGCCCTGCCCACTGGAGGTCTGCCCGCTCGCCGCCTGTGTCCCGGCGCGACAGCCGCCAGCAGGGCCGCGGCCGCCGCAGTCACCCACCCCACGACCAACACCGCACCAGCACGGCAGACTCCCCGCACACGGACCACTTCCGCCCCCGATCAATTTCCAGCCGCTGGGACCAACGCAGACGGCAGCACCGCTGCGGCCAGATGCGCCGAAGCGGGTAGTGGCAACGAGACAACTAATTTGAGGCCATTCCAGGCACCAGCCGGTCATGCTGCCAGGGAGCCCTGTCGCCGCACTTACGCGCCGCTGTCGCCGAATGCGGTGGACCGCGCCATCCGGAATCAGGTCATCGAAGTCCGCTGCTGACCGCGCCGTACTGTGGCCTGGATCACTGCCGGCCATGGGGTGGCGCGGCGTCTCGTCCGTGGTTGGTGGGCACACCGAAGGGAGATGTTATGAAGATCTTCATCGCCGGAGCGGCCGGCGCGATCGGTAGTCACCTAGTTCCCCACCTCGTGGCAGGTGGCCACGAGGTCGTCGGAACGACCCGCCGGTAGCCACCTGCTCAGGCGGCCAGCGCGCGGGGTTTGGTGCCCGCTGCCGCGCACGCGAGTGCCCACCGCATCCGCGCCGCGGCGGCCTCGGGATGCTCCCCGTACTCGGCCGCCATGACCGCGGCGCACCCCGCCGCGCCCCCTCGCGCCAGAAGGGTCGTGCGTACGGCCTGGGCCACCTGGGCGTTGGTCGGCCGGTCGGACGGCTGAAGGTCGCTGGCGAAGAGGGCCTCGGCCCGCGTGCTCTCGGTCATTGTGCTCACCGCCTCACAGAGGTTTCCTGCTGCTACGGATTAGGGATTTACTAGGTTCAACGCCTGGGCACAGCGGTAGCTTCCCTGGCGGAAAGGGCAGGCCCAGGAATTGCGACGAGGTGGTCGAACTGGTCATCGCCTATCAGGACGGTCACCCCTATGGTCAGGTGGACACCCCGTCGCTGCTGTCGAGCAGGTAGCCGCGCCCCCAGACGGTACGAATCACCAGTCCCAGCGGCTTGATCCGGCGGCGCAACCGCAGGATTTGGAGATCGAGATTCTTCCGGCCGCGTTCGGCGTCGGCCGGCCAACCCACCGCCGCCAGGTCGTCGCGCGTGACCACCTCCGCGTACGACGCGGTGAGCTGGCGCATCAGGCACGCCTCGATCGGCGACAGCGGCAGTGAGCGATCGGACATCCGCAACATGTTCTGTCGGGTGACGATCGGCCGGCCAGCCAGCCGCGCACGCGCCAAGAGGGTCCGCGCCCGCGCCCGGGCATCCTCTTTGTCCATGGGCAGCCGGATCCAGTCTTCAAGGGCGTCGATGCACGTCGGGGCGGCCGTGCGCCCCTCCACGATGAGCAACCGCGGCACGCCCCTGATCCGGCAGTCTTCACGGCGGTCAGCCTCCGCCGGCCACCGCACGATCGTCACATCCAACCTGTCGAAAGGCATGGCGCTCCCCTCGCTACCTGGATGTCGCCCAAATCCGGTCCACCGGACGACGGCCCTGCCTAGATCCTGACCGCATCCCGACCCTGGCGGAACCCTTGACCACGGTCGCGAACATGCATTGGCGTGAATTCGTCACGGGATTGGCCGGAGCCGGCATGAATTGCCAGCTAGCCGGGAATGGACACGACCGACAAGATACGTTTTCCAGCCAGGGGGCTGAATGGCCGGAACAAAGCGCGCCACAAGCGCAAAAAGGTTGGCGGTAGCGATCTACAAACAGGTCTACCGCCACGGTTCTGCCAGTCCCGACGCCGCCGTCAGGGCGCTTGGACTCACGCCGGAGGAGGCGGATGCCGGCATCTCCGAACTGGCCCGGCTGGGTCTTATCTCGCGGAGTAGCGGCGGTCTCGTGGCACCCTTGCCGCCGGAGACCGCGATCGCCCAAGTGCTGGAGCGGGAACGGACGCTGCTCAGCGAGTACCGCCTCGGCATGGCGGAGACCAGAGACGTGCTCGACCGCATCGTCGAACAGTTTCTGCCGATCAGTCCCGAGGCTCGCCGGATCGTCGATTTCAAGATCATTCCCGATCCGCGCGCGGTGGCCAGCTTCCTCGACAGCATGATCAGGACGGCGCGCCGGGAGCTGATGTCCTTGCATCCAGGCCCGTTGCGGTCCGAGCGGCCACTGGTGGAGGCCCTGTCCCGGGGACACCAACTGGCCGAACGGGACCTGCGGCTGCGGGCCGTCTACTCGCAGCGGCTCGCCTCCGCCCCGCGCGTCCTCGCCTACCTGGACGACCTGATGGAGCGTGGCTACGAACTCCGGGCGGCGCCCTCGGTGCCGATCCGGATGGTCATCTGCGACGGCCAGCGGGCGGTCGTCCCGCTGGATCCGCGGAACAGCCACGCTGGCTCGGTGGTCATCGAGGGCGAACTGTTCGTGCGAGCCCTGGTGAGCATATTCGAACATTGCTGGCAGGACTCCCTGCGGTTCGAGGCGTCGCCGGAGCGGGAGCCGCCGGACCTGACCAAGCAGGAGCGCTCGGTGCTGGAGATGCTGGCGGTCGGCACGAAGGACGCCAAGATCGCTCGAAACCTCGGCGTCTCGCTGCGCACGGTCAGCCGGATCGTCAACGGCCTGATGCACCGCCTCGGCGCGGACAGTCGCTTCCAGGCCGGCGTTCGCGCGAAACAGATCGGCTGGGTGGACTGAGCCGGCCCGGGTGTCCGTGGCGGTCACGCGGCCTGCTCCGCCGGGTCGGCGTCCTCCGGACCCGACCGTCCCGCGGCCGTCGCCGGCCGGATCGGGCGCCGCCTGCCACGGATCGGCGTGACCACGCCGGCTCCCGCCTCGGCGACTCCAGCGCCGTGGAACGCCTCCAGGTCGCGGCGTACCCGCCAGGTCGGATACACCAGCAGCAGGATCGGACCCGCCATCATCGTCGTGATCACAGCCATCAGCACCATAAGCGAGTACAGCTCCGGGCTGAGAATGCCGACCTGCAGGCCCACGGTGAGCACGACGATCTCAGTCAGTCCTCGCGTGTTCATCAGCGTGGCGAGCACCACGGATCCCCGGGGCGGCAAACCGCTGAGCCGCGCCGGAAGGTACGCGCCGACGAACTTGCCGGACACGGCGACCAGCAAGATCAAAGCCAGGTCGACCACCTGGTTCGGGCCCACTGTGGACAGGTTTACGTTGAGCCCTGCGACCACGAAGAACACGGGCAGCAGCAGCGTCTCGCTCATCCAGCCCAGCCGGTCGAGTGTCTCGCGGTGCAGGTTCTCGGTGCCCTCCCGCGGCATCACCACGCCAAACAGGAACGCGCCGAAGATGAAGTGGGCACCGACCCACTCGGCGCTCGCGCACGACAGCAGCAGCCCGATCAGCATGGCGGCGAACGCCCTTGGGGTCAGCGCAGCGCCAGGCCTGGCCAGCACACGCCGCAGCAGCGGCCGGACCACCAGGAACATCACCGCCACGTACGGCGCCGCTAACACCAGCCGGTACGGCTCTCCCCCGGCGGCGCCGGCCAGCGTGATCACACCGGCGAGCAGCGTCCACGCCAGCACGTCACCCACGGCCGCGCTGATCAACGCGAGGCCACCGACCGGGGTGCGTTGCATTCCCCGGTCGGTCAGGATCCGGGCCATCACGGGGAGCGCGGTGATGGCCATCGCGACGCCGACGAACAGCACGAACGGCGGCACCCTCGCGACGTCGTGTCTGTCGGCGAGCCAGAACGCCAGCAGCACGCCGCCGGCCAGCGGCAACGCCACCGAGCAGGTGGCGACGCCGACGGCGGTGCGGCCGGAGCGGCGCAGCATCCGCTTGTCGATTTCATACCCGACGATGAACATGAAAAGGACCAGTCCGACCTTGGCGAGCGAGTCCAGGGCGAGCCGGATCTCGGCCGGAAACATCGCCCCGGTGATGGCGGTGCCGAAAAGTGTGGGCCCCATCAACACGCCGGCCATGATCTCGCCAACGACCGGCGGCTGCCCTAAACGCTTGGCGATCGCGCTGAGCAGACGTGCCGCGCCGATGATGACGGCCAGGTCCAGGAGCAGCAGCGCGGCACTGTCATCCATCAGTCCTCCCCAAAGGTCAGGTGGTCACGGGTTGCGACACGAGTCGTAGCGCAGGCAGCGCCCGCCAAGCCCTACCCAGGTACCGGGCGAGATGGGGACGGCCATGTGCGGTGGAAGCCGCCGCCATTGGTCGTCCGCGTCGCTGCGCAGGTAGGTGCCGTACGTGGACCCGGCGTCCATGACCTTGACGTCCCAGCCGTCCAGGATGACTCGCGTGTGCACGCCGGACACCAGGCCCGTTGAGTCGTCGATCTCCAGCGGACGCGAACGGCCCGCGGCGACCAGCTCGTCCTCGTACGGGTGGCGACCCAGGACGTAGTCCTCCTCAAGCGGGAACGTCATCCCGTCGTCGAGGGTCAGCACGCCCAGCGCCGGCCGCCGGCCCGGCCGCAGCGCGTGGGTAAGGTGCACCATGGACACGCCGCACCCGGTGCAGTACCGCACACGCGGGTCGTTGAAGTGTCCGTTGCGGCAGTAGGTCCCGAGAACGCCTAAGTCCTCAATGGGCGAGCCGCCGTCGCCCGCCCGGGCTTCGACCACCGTCGGCTCAGCCACCGGTGGCGCCGGCATCGAGCACTCCTCCAGCATCGGCTGCCCTGACGGCGCCGAGGGCTCCGCAGGCGCCGGGGCCACAGACTCCTGCTGCGCGGGAGGGCCGACTGTGTCCGGGCCGTAGACCAACGCCTGGGCCCGCACCACGCCGCTGTCGAGCCGGCTCCACCGGTCCGGCGCCAGGGCGCCGGACGATTCACCGACCATGGCGCGCAGCGACGTCACCGGCCCCGGCAGCGTGCGGTCGACAAAAATGACCGCCTGCCGTCCGTCGAGTCGCGTCTCGCCGTCCGGACCCACGGCGGTCGCCTCCGCGGCACCGTGCAGCAGCACCGCTATGCCGTCACCGGCGGGACCGAACGCGCACAGCGCGGGGAATTCGTCGCCGCGCGCCGCGGCGAGCAGACCCGCCAACCGGCGGCCGAGGTCGCGGCCGTCACCGCGATCCGCGGCCACCGACGACAGGGCATCGAGCAGGGTGGCGATCTGTGACTCCCGCTCCGGAGCGGCGTCGCAGAGCAGCACGAGCTCGCCTTGCCGGGACAGCACACCGTGGCCGGGCACATGCGACAGCGCGGGCGACGTCGAGGTCTCTGCCAATAGGGTCACAACAGCCTCCCACCATGGAAACGCCAACGGATGAATGGCACCCGCATCGGGCCCTGAGCGACGAACCAGACCGCGAGCCAGACCACAACGAAGTGGATCCAGAACGCCCATGGTCCGGCCGGCCCGTCGATGGTCGGAACCATGCCGGCCCGCAGCAGCCCCCAGATCAGCAAACCCTCGGGCACCAGCGTGACCAGCGCGGCGTACGTCGGCCAGTCTTTCTCCCACCGCCACTGCATGAGCAGGTGGTAAAGGAACTCCCAGCCGATGCCAACCACGGCGACCGTGGCCAGCACGATGAACGTGATGCCGTACCGCTCGCCGACCGGTACGGACATCGGCAGGAACGGCGTGAGCACGGCGGTAACCAGTCCACCAACGACGGCGAGTAGGAACAACCTGGTCTGAATCCGCCCTATAAGCGTGGGCACCACCTCGGCCTCTCCTTTCGGTTCTCGGGACCCGCTCGGTCCTGGCGCCGAGCATCCACTCGACCACTAACGACGGTCTGACTAGGACAGCACTCGGACGCCTGATGTGCGGTGCCAAGCTACGGCGGGCGGCGTGGCCCGACCGTTGACCACCCGTCACAGCAGCACGTCAGGGCGGGTCTGACGCACGGGACGGGATGCTTGGCGCGAATCCGCCCCGGGAGGCTCTCGCTCACGGCGACATCCGCGGGCATGTGGCTGCTCCGTCCCACGCTCCGCCGCTCCGACCCGGCGGCGCCTACCGCGACGCCGGCGCGGCGTGGCAGAGTTCTCCCAGGGGCCGCGTGATCCGGAGCGCGGGGGCGGAGAATAAACACTCCGCGGCGGTGAGGAATCTCTCGACCTTGGAGCCTCGCGCCCTGTAACGCGGTCCAAACTGGATTCGTTCAATCTCGCGAAAAGCTGTAACGCCGGAAAGCCTTTGCTAAGGCATTGCCGAAGTTGGCGCCCACGTCGATTCGCCGCTGATTACCGTGCGTCCCGAAACGCGGGCCCAGAAAGGGAACGAAACAGCCTATGTCGGCGGCAGTAGGCAGCGTTGTGTGAGCGAACGGACCCTCGCGACAACTGCCAAGGTGCCTGCAAGTTCCGCACTCGACCGACGGCCGTCCTACCGTGTCTATTGACGATGCAGACCAGCTTTGGTCGTACGTGTACGGGAGGTGTCCGATGTACAGCCACGCGCGTTCGCTCCATGACCTCGACCGGCCGCACAACGGCTCCGGTGCGATTGCCACGCTGCCTCAGCCGAACAATGTGATCCCGCTGCCCCAAGTCGCCGCCCGGATGGCGACGAAATCACTGGCCAACCTCGACGGCCACGAACCTGAGTCCGGCGGCTTCGCCGCGACGGCCGCGCATCTGCGGCTGCTGGGAGCCTTCCAGCTCTCGGTCGCCGGCCGGCCGGTCCCGATCGGACTCAGTGCGCAGCGGCTGCTGGCTTTGCTCGCGCTGCACGAGGAGGGGGTTGCCCGGCTCACCGCGGCTGGCCAGCTGTGGCCGGCCACCACCGACGCGCGGGCACAGGCCAACCTGCGGACCGCGCTCTACCGCCTCGGCACCTGCCGCCCGCTCGTTGTCGAGGTCACCAAGAAGGACCTGCGGCTGGCGCCCACCGTCAGCGTCGATGCCCGCCAGATAAACGGTCTCGCCGCCCAGTTGCTCGCGCGTGACGCGTCACTCAGCCCGCGCCAGCTCACCTGGACGATGAGCTGCGACCTGTACCACGACCTTCTCCCGGACTGGGACGAGGAATGGCTACGGCCGGAGCAGCAACGCTTCCGGCACGTACGGCTGCATTGCTTGGAGGCGCTGGGATCCCAGCTCGCGGCGAACGGCCGGTACGGCGCGGCGGTGGACGCGGCGCTCGCGGCGGTGCAGGCCGACCCGTTCCGGGAAACCGCGCATGAGCTGTTGATCCGGGTGCACCTCGCGGAAGGCAACCGCAACGACGCCGTCCGTCACTACCTGGGCTTCCGCCGCAGGCTGCGCGACGAGTTGGGCCTTGAGCCGTCCGCGAGGCTGGGCCACCTGCTGCAGTCGGCGTGACGCGCGGACATCCGCGAGCCGGTGTGCCCGACCGTCCAGTGGTCCATCCTCTGGTCGTTCAAGCCCGACGAACTGAACGCTGGTGACCGACGACGAACGCCCGGCGTTGGTCTCCAGGCCGTACCTCCACCAGCTCGGCACCGGTAAGGTTCGATGCATCCGGGGGTGGCTCGGGCTTCCACCTCCGCTGAGGAGCTGGTTATGGACGACCTGACCTGCGCGGAGTTGGTGGAGCAGATCACCGCCTACCTGGAGGGCGTGCTTCCCCCCGAAGACGTCGCCAGGTTCCGCGCACACCTGACCTCCTGCGACGGCTGCGAGGCATATCTCGACCAGGTCCACTCCATGCTGCGGGCACTCCGGGGGACTCCAGACGAGGAGCTCACGCCCGACACCGAGGCGGCCATCGTTGGAGCGTTCCGGCAGTGGAGTCTCGGGGGGACCAGCGAGGCATGACGGAGGACATCGACGCGTTGCGCGCGGGCGACGAGCAGGCTTTCCGCGAACTCGTACGGGCGCACCAGTCGGTGTTGCTGCGATTGGCGATGGTTTATGCGCCCAGCCGCGCAGTCGCCGAGGAAATCGTGCAGGAGACCTGGATCGCCGTTCTCCGCGGCGTCGACGGCTTCGACGGGCGCGCCTCGTTGCGCACCTGGATCTCCCGCATTCTGGTCAACATCGCTCGCCGCAGGGCCGGTCAGGAGGCGCAGACGATCCCCCTGTCGGTCCTCGGCGGCGACGACGACGAGCCCACCATCGACCCGGACCGCTTTCAGTCCCACGGGCCGTACGCCGGGCACTGGGTGAAGTTTCCCGACGACTGGAGCAGGCTCCCCGAAGACGTGCTGCTGGCCAGCGAGATAAGGCACACCGCGACTAGCGTCATCGAACAGCTTAGCCCAGCGCAGCGCACGGTGATCGTGCTGCGCGACATGGAGGGCTGGAGCAGCGCGGAGATCTGCCAGCTGCTCGACATCACCGATGTGCACCAACGCGTGCTCTTGCACCGCGCGCGGGCGAAGGTGCGCCACGCGCTGGAGGACTATCTCGGCCCCAGGATGCCGCCAGAGGAACCCGGCAGCCAGGCCCGCGAATTCGCTCCGCCGACGCCGTAACGTTTCCGGCCGCGGCCGCCACAGTACCCGTAGCGGGGAATACCGCGTCAGGGCCGGCGCGCCAGGCCGTGCTCGGCCCTGCGCTCCTCGTCGTGTTTCTGTCTGGCACGACCACCATCGGAAGGAGCTTTCGGCCGAATGACGACTCCTATTGAGACCGAACGCCCACCGCAACAGACCGGGGCTCTCGACGAGCCCGTGCCCACCCTCTACGAGCTGGACGGCGACGAAGCCGCGGCGATCGCCGAACTCGGCGATCGGATCCGGGTGGACGCCCGAAACGACCCGGATGCCTATTGCCGCGCGGCCCGGTCGCTCGCCGGCCTGGTGCCGCCGAGACTTGCCGAGGCGATGAGCCGGTTCTCCGACGTGGGGTCCGACAGCGGGATCTTCGTTGTCCGCGGCCTCGACGTGGGCACCGTCCCGCCGACCCCGCGCAGCAACCAACACGGCGTCGGCAGAAGCACCAAGCTGGCGCCGCAGTTCGCCATCCTCTCGCACGTGCTCGGTGACATGGTCATCTACGAGGCGGAGGGCACTGGCTACCTGATGCAGGACATGGTGCCCAATCCGGCCTACGCGCACCGGCAGAGCTCGCAGGGTTCACGGCAGGTGCTGGAGGCGCACTCCGAGCAGAGCTTCTCACCCATGCGACCGGACTACGTGGTGCTGGGCTGCCTGCGTGGCGACCCGAACGCGGAGACCTACGTCTTCTCGGCTCGTGACCTGCTCGAGCACATGAGCCCGAAGGAGATCGAGTATCTGCGCCGGCCACTGTGGACAACGCTGATCGATGACTCCTTCCACCCGTACGTGCCCGATCCGGCCGAGGTGCGCGGGCCGTTCGCACTGATCTCCGGTTCGGACGACGATCCGGAGATCAGGATCGATCAGGAGCTGACCCACGGCATGACGCGTGAAGCCCAGGAGCTGCTCCGCAAGACGATCGACGTCTACGTCGAGCACCACCGCGGACACACCCTGGTCAGCGGTGACGTGGCCTTCGTCGACAACAGCCGCGCCATGCACGGTCGCTCGTCGTTCCAGCCGCGCTTCGACGGCACCGACCGGTTCGTGGTGCGCGGGTTCGTGGTCCGCGACCTGCGACGCACCAGCCCGGCCCGGCGGCTGGGCAGTCGCCGGATCGGCGCCGCGTTCAGCTGAACCAGGCACTATGAAAGGTCCCCCCGGTGGCGGGGGGACCTTTGATAGTGCCTGCCGGCGAGCGGACTCAGATAGAGGCGAGCCCGAACGGCGTGAAGAACATGCTCTGCTGGTTCGACAGGGCGAAGGTCTGCAGCCGCTGGGTCTGGGTCAGCGAACCGTCCTTCTCGACCCGGTGTACGTTGATGTACCCCGTCGTCGAGTTGAGCTGGTACAGGTACTTGCTGTCCCGGCTCAGCGCGATGTCGGTAGCGCCGAACTCGACATTGTCGTTGGCCGAGTCCTCATTGGGTGACGTCGCGACTGGGTCGTGCAGCCGGATGCTGCCGTTCTCAGCGATCGCGTACGTGGACAGCTGCCCGTCGCCGAGAGCCGAGCTGACGAACGCGTACTTCTGGTCGTCCGTCACCACGACCCAGCACGGGTCGGTGCCGAAGTTGCCGACAGCCGGGCCGGTCGGGTTCAGCGCACCCTTGTCGTCCAGTTGGTAGCTCGATCCTTGACCGGTGTGTGCCTCCAGGGCCACCTGCTCCGCGACGATCAGCACGTTCTTCTTGGTGAAGGTGAAGCCGAAGGGGCCCGTACCGGAGGTGTTGAGCACCTTCTTCTCGCCGAGCGTGCCGTTCTCCTGCACGGGGAAGACCACGAAGACGCCGTTGTCGCCCTCCGCATGTGCGAGCTCGGAGGGCTTGGCCAGGCGCTCGGTGACCACCAGCGCCTTGCCGTTGGGGCTGAACGTCACCTGCGCGCAACCCGACTCCGCTTCCCCACTGAGCTCGCGGGTGGAGTTGGAGATCGGCTCGAGGTTGTCGCCGTCGAGGCGGAAGCCGGTCACCGACGGCCGGTTTCCGGTCGTGCAGTTCTCGATCGGCGTGCCTTCCTCGTTCAACGGGCTCTTGGCCGTCTCTCCATTGTGGAGAACATAGACGAGACCGTTGGAGATGGCGACGCTGACCGGCCGCTCGCCCCCGGTCCGCTGTACCTCGAGCCGGGTCAGCGTAGTCTGCTCGATCCGGAAGACCGTGATCGAGTTGCTGCCGGCGTTGGTGGTGAACAGCAGGTCGCCCTCGTTGCCGTAGTTGTTGGGCGAGACCTCGCCCTTGGACGAGGCCACCACGAGCCCGTTCGAGCTGTCCTCGAACGCCCCGCTGCCCTTACCGCCGGTAGGGAACCGGCCGACCTCGGCGAGGTCGCCGTCGGCCCGCCGTGCGTAGGCGACGACGAAGTTGCCGTCGGCGAAGTTGGACTGGGCGAACACCGCGCCACGGCGCAGGTCGGTGCCCTCAGGAGCGTCCGGCGCTACTTCGGCGACCGGCTGCTCACCGTCGTCACCCGATTCCGAGTCGGTGTCGCCGGACTCCTCGGTGTCCTCACCGGACTCCTCACCGGACTCCTCACCGGACTCGTCGTTGGTTTCGTCGGACTCGTCAGCGAGCTGGAACACGTTGTCGGACGGCTCGCGATCGGCGACCCAGACCGTACCGAACACGGCGCCCGCCGCCAGTACGCTGGCCAGCGCGACACCGCCCGCGATCAGCCGGACTCTGGCATCGGTCTGGTCGCGGTGGTTACCGCGGTAGAGCATCTGGAAACTCCTTTCGTGGAGCGGTGGCCCGGGGTGGCTTTGCTGGCCGAGGCTTCGGGCGTTACCTGGCGCCTCTCACACTCGCAAAGCACCGTGACAGGGCCGTCGCACGCGCGCGACCGGCTCCCCGCTTCCACGGTCAAAGCTCCTTTCAAACAGTTGCAGCTGCTTGAAAGGAGCTTTGATCACGGCCCAGACGTGGTCAGCGGTCCTCCACGATTCCCGCGCTCACCGTGCGTTTGGTCCGCGGGTCGATCAGGACGAAGTTGCCGGTGGTCCGGTTTCGGCGGTAGCTGTCGCACATCACCGCACGGGTGGTGCGGATCCTCATCCGGCCGATCTCGTTGAATCCCAACTTGTCGGCGGTTCGGCGGTGGAGCGTGTTGACGTCGATCTGGTACCGGATGTCGTCCACGATCGCCGGCACCAGGTTGTTGGCGTGCTTGAGCAGCAGTCGGGTGCCCGGGCCGATCGGTGTGCGGTCCATGTGGCAGACGAGCGCGTCGAGATCCTGGGTGACGGTCGGCTGGTTGCCGGTACGGGCGATCATGTCGCCGCGGGAGACGTCGATGTCGTCGACGAGCCGGACGGTCACCGACATCGGCGCGAACGCCTCGTCGACCGGCCCGGCCGGGGAGTCGATCCCGGCCACCCGCGTGGTCAGGCCGCCCGGCAGGACCGTCACCTCGTCACCGACACGCAGCACCCCACCGGCGAGCTGACCGGCGTAGCCGCGGTAGTCGTGGTGGTGGTCGTCGGCGCGCGGCCGGATCACGCATTGCACCGGGAGCCGGACGTCGACCAGGTTCTGGTCCGAGGCGAGATGTACGTTTTCCAGGTGGTGCAGCAGCGGCGGACCCGGGTACCAGGGCATCGCGTCGCTGCTCCGGACCACGTTATCGCCGCGCAGCGCGGACATCGGGATGAGCGTGATGTCGGAGATCTCCAACCGGCCGGAGAAGTCGCGAAAGCTCTCGCAGATCCGCCGGAAGACCCCCGCGTCGTAGCCGACGAGATCCATCTTGTTCACCGCGACGACGAGGTGCCGCACGCCGAGCAGTGAGCAGAGGAACGCGTGGCGGCGGCTCTGCTCGGTCAGCCCGGACCGCGCGTCGACCAGCACAACGGCCAGGTCCGCGGTGGACGCGCCGGTCACCATGTTCCGGGTGTACTGCACGTGTCCGGGGGTGTCGGCGATGATGAACGCCCGCCGCTCGGTGGTGAAGTAGCGGAACGCGACGTCGATCGTGATGCCCTGCTCCCGCTCGGCCCGCAGACCGTCGGTGAGCAGCGCCAGGTTGATCTCGTCCGAGCCCATTCGCTGGCTGGCGACCCTGGTGGCGTCCAGCTGGTCGTCGAAGACCGAGCCGGTCTCGTACAGCAGCCGCCCGATCAATGTGCTCTTGCCGTCGTCCACCGAACCCGCGGTGGCTAGCCTCATCAGGTCCATCAGAAGTACCCCTCCCGCTTCCGGTCCTCCATCGCGGTGTCGGAGATCCGGTCGTCGGCCCGGCCGGCTCCGCGCTCGCTGCAGCGCGTGGCGCGTAGTTCCGCGATGACGTCGTGGACCGATGCCGCGGACGAACGCACCGCGCCGGTGCAGGTCATGTCTCCCACGGTCCGGAACCGCACCGACTCGGTGCGCGGCTGTTCACCGTCGCCGCGGGGAAGGTACGGCCCGTCGCTGAACAGCATGCCGTCGCGCTCGAACACCGTGCGCTGGTGTGCGTAGTACAGCGGCGGCAACTCGATGCCGCGCTCCTGGACGTAGCGCCAGATATCCAGCTCGGTCCAGTTCGACAGCGGAAACGCACGCAGCTGCTGGCCGTGGTCCAGCAGGCCGTTGTAGTTGCTCCACAGCTCCGGACGCTGATCCTTCGGATCCCACTGGCCGAACTCGTCGCGCACTGACAGCACCCGCTCCTTGGCGCGGGACTTCTCCTCGTCGCGGCGCCCGCCGCCGAAGAGCGCGTCTATCCGGTGTTTGTTGACCGCGTCGAGCAGCGCGGACGTCTGCAGTTGGTTGCGCGACACCGAGCCGGCCGGTTCCCGCAGCCGACCGTCCTCGATCATCTCGGGGACGCTAGACACCAGCAGCCGCAGGCGGTGTCGCGCGACGACCCGGTCACGGAAGGCCAGGACCTCGGCGAAGTTGTGGCCGGTGTCCACATGGAGGATCGGGAACGGCACCGGCGCCGGCCGGAACGCGAGGATGGCCAGGTGCAGCAGGACCACCGAGTCCTTGCCGCCGGAGAACATCAGCGCCGGATTTCGCGCCTCGGCGACGACCTCCCGGATGATGTGGATGGCTTCGGCCTCCAGGCTCTGCAATTGTCCAAGTTGGTAAGTGGTCATCGGACTACCTCTGTCGTCGCGAGCTGTCGAAGCGCCGCACACAGCACCCGCACGCCGCGGCACAGGTCTTCGTGCGGGATGGCTTCCTCGTCCGAGTGGTCCAGCCGGCTGTCTCCAGGGCCGTATGTGGCCATCGGGATCCGCCACACCTCGGCCAGCGTGTTCATGTCCGAGGTGGCTGTCTTGATCTTGTGTTTGGGTGTCCCATCGGCGTCGCGGATCGCCCCGGTCAGCGCCCGCACGACGGGGTCACGGCGGTCGGTGCGCACCGCTTCCACGGCGTTGAGCAGCTCGACCCGACCATCCCCCGCGGCGGCGCGTAACCGCTCCAGCAGCGCCTCCGCGTCGAAGCCGACCGGAGTGCGGTAGCTGATCGACAGGCTGGCGCGGGACAGGTCGCCGCACATCTCGTTCAGCGTGACGCCGGTGCAGTCGAACCTGGCGTGGCTCGGCTCCGCGCCCGCCGCGGCGTACGCGCTCTGCCAGAACGCGGCGGCCAGCTCGGTGGCTTTCGGCGCCGGGTTGCTCGGATGGGTTGGCGGGCAGTACACGTCGTACCGCACGTCGATCTTGCCCTTGTACCCGAGCACGACGGTGTCCCAGCCGCTCGGCTCGCCGATGACCAGCGCGTCCGGCCGCGGCCAGGTGTCGCGCACGTGCATCGCGCCCCGGGACGCGGGAGTCTCCTCCTCCACCACGCCGGCCACCACCAGCCGGCCAGGAAAGTCCTGGCACCGGGTGGCGGCACCGATCATCGCGGCCAGCGGCCCCTTGGCGTCCACCGCGCCGCGGCCCACCACCTGGGTGTCGGTCCGGCCGGCCGGGATCGGGTCGTCGACGGTGTCCAGGTGACCCAGCAGCAGCACGGTTGGACCGTCTCCGGTGCCAGTGCTACCGAACACGTTGCCGACCTCGTCGCGCCAGCTCTCCAGACCCCGGCCGCGCAGGGCGTCGGCGAGGAAGCCGCTGAGCTCCTCCTCGGCGCCCGACGGCGAGGGAATGCGGACCATCTGGTCGAGCAGGTCGACCTCGGACCAGGTATCCATCACGCCGCCCTCGCCGCGTGCGGGCGCAGAACGACGCGGGTCCCGCGGCTGGCCAACGCCCGGCGGACCGGCTCGGAGCGGCGGCCGTCGGCGACCATGACCTGCGCCACCCCGCCGAGCAAGGCCTCCCGGGCCGCGATCAGCTTCATCGCCATGCCACCGCGCGCCCAGCTCGCCGGGCTGCCGTCCGGCGACACCTCGCACACCGACAGCATGGTGCTGTCGTCGTCGGGATCGGCCTGCACGCCTGGCGCGCCGGTGAGCAGCACCAGCGTGTCGGCGCGAAGAGCAACGGCGATCGCGGCCGCCACCCGGTCCGCGTCGACGTTGAGCGCCTCGCCGGTATCCGTTATCGCCGGCGGCGAGACGACCGGCAGGAGGCGCCGATCGAGCAGGTCACGCAGCAGCTCGTCGTTGACGCTCTCCAGAATGCCGGAGAGGTTGTCGCGCACCAGGACGGTCCGCCCGTCCACCACCGCCCGCTGGGCCCGCTTACGCCGGGCTCGCAGCAGCAGGCCGTCCAGGCCGGTCATGCCGACCGCCCGGACTCCGTGCCGGGCCAACCTCCGGACCAGCTTCGGCTTGACCGAGCCGGCGAGCGCCAGGGTGAGCACTTCGAGGGTGCGTTCGTCCGTACGGCGAGTGGACACCCCGTCCGGACTTGTATGTGTCCTCTGTGGAACGTCCAGTTCCGTGGCGAGTCGCTCGATCTCGGCGGAGCCGCCGTGCACGAGCACGATCTCGACCCCGCTCCGGATCAGGCCGGCGACGTCGCCGCACACCGCTTCGGCGTCCACATCGGCGTTGCCGCCACACTTCACCACGACGAGGGGCTGCTGCCGCATTGGTCGGTCTCCTTCCAGCGCCGCATGGTCGTCACAAGGGGTGCAGGCCGGTGAACTCCAGCCCGGTGCGTTCCGGCCAGTCCATCCGGACGTTCATCGACTGCACCGCGTTGCCGGCGCCGCCCTTGACCAGGTTGTCCAGGGCGGCGATGGCCAGCAGCCGGCGATCGCCCGCCCGGGCGAAACCGACGTCGCAGAAGTTGGCGCCCAGCAGCAGCTTCGGGTCGGGCAGCCGCCAGTGCCCGCGGCGCTCGGCGACGACCCGCACGAACGGTTCGCCGGCGTAGCGGTCCCGGTAGACCCGCCGGATGTCGGCATCGGTAACGTCCGACGCCAGCGTGGTCCGGCAAATCACCTGCACCCCCCGTACCGCCTCGACACCGGTGGCCGTCATGGTCGGCCGCAGCCCGCACGCCTGGGCGATCTCCGCCTCGTGGCGATGCCCGCCTGTGGCGAAGACGCGCATTGCGCCGCTGCGCTCGGCGTGCAGGTTTGCCGGACCGGCGGTGGCACCCGAGCCGCTGGAACCGGTGCGGGCATCGACGTCCACGTCGGACTCGATCAGACCAGCCGCGGCGAGCGGGGCCAGCGCCAGAATGGCGGCAGTCGCCATGCAGCCGGGCACCGTGATGCGATCCGCGTCGTGCAACGACTTCCGGGCGAGCTCCGGCAGCCCCGTCACGAACTTGTCGAGTAGTTCGGGTGCCTTGTGCTCAGTCTCGTAGTAGCGCTGGAACACCGCGGGGTCACGCAGCCGGAAGTCACCGGAGAGATCGATGAGCACCTTGGCCCGCGCGGCCAACTCCGGCAACAGGGTCATGGTCTTCCGGTGCGGTGTCGCGAAGAACATCACGTCGTACTCGTCGAGGTCGTCCTGTCCGCAGAAGGTCAGGTCGGTGACCCCACGCAGGTTCGGGTGGGCGCCGTCGACCCGCTTGCCGCGCATGCTGGTCGAGACCGCGGCGGCCACCTCGACCTCGGGATGGCCGAGGAGCAGCCGCATCAGCTCGCCGCCGATGTAGCCGGCGGCTCCGAGTACCGCCACTCGGGTCATGGCCGGTTCACCGCCTCGGTACGGGCGAGCACCAGGTCCACGATGGCAGCGGCGACGTCGTGCTCCTCGCTGTCACCGTGGGCCCGCCGGAAACCGGTGAACTCCACGCCCTGGTTGACCTCCAGCACCAGGATCCGGCTGTCGGTGGTCTCCACCAGGTCCACACCGGCGATCTCCGCTCCCACGGCCTGGGCCGCATCCGTGGCCAGCTTGCTCAACGCCGGCGTGAGCGGGCATACGGTCGTCTCGGCGCCGCGCGCGACGTTGGTGCGCCACTCGGCGGAGCTGCGGTACACGGCGCCGACCGGGCGGCCGCCGACCACGATGACCCGCAGGTCGCGGCCGGGCTTGTCGATGTACTCCTGCAGGTAGATGAGGTGTGCCTGGGGCGCGGGCAGGGCCGCGCAGTGCTCAAGCACGGCCTGCGCCGTGTCCCGCTCCCGGACGAGGGCGACCCGCTTCCCCCAGGACGAGGTGAGCGGCTTGATCACGACCGGGTACCCGAACTCCTCGATGTGCGCGAGGGCGGCGTCGGGGGTCAGCGCGAGCGACGTGCGCGGCATGGGCAGGCCGGCGCGGCGCAGGGCCAGGGTGCTCAGCCATTTGTCGCCGCACAGCTCGGTCGCGGCGGCGGAGTTCACCACCACCGCGCCCGCCGCCTCCAGGCTTCGGGCGGCGTACCGCGCCCGGGTGGCGGAGATCTCCCGGTTGAGCACCACCAGCCAGGGCGCGACGGCGTCGTCGGCGCGGTAGGGCAGGTCCCGCGGATCGACGTGGGTCACGGGGATCCCGCGCCGCTCGAACGTGGCGAGGATCTGCCGCTCCTCGCCACGCACTCGCGAGGCCAGTACCGCGACCGGAGTCGCAGCGGCCGCCATCACTCGCCCCAGTCCTCTTCCGGCTCGGGCGCCATCGCCAGCAGAAGCGGGCTGGCCGTGAGCACCTCCAGGTCGCTGCGGCACTCCGGGCACTCGATGAGCTCACTGGTCAGGATCTGCTCGGGTACGGCGATCTGCGCTTCACATTCGGGGCAGGCGGTTGCCATCGAAGAACACCTCTCTTCTCACTGAGCCCGGGGCACGGGGTGTGCCCGGGGATGGTCGGACGTTGTCCAGCCGGGCCGGGTCGACGGGTCCAGCGCCCGCCGGATGACGCTCGCCACGCCGGCGGCGTTGATGCCGAACTCGTCGAGCAACTCCGCGTGGCCGCCGACCGTGGTCGAGAACGTGTCTGGCACACCCAGCCGGATGACCCGCGCGGATGCCACGCCGCTGAGCGCGTCGCTCACCGCGTCACCCAGCCCACCGCTGCGCCAGTGCTCCTCGACGGTCACCACCAGCGTCTTGCCGGCTGCGGCGGAGGCTAGCCCGGTGGTGTCGAGCGGCTTGAGGGTGTGCATGTTGAGCACCGCGCAGCGCACGCCCTCGGCGTCCAGAAGCGCGGCCGCGCCGTGCGCGGCGAGCACCGGGTGCGGGCCGCAGCAGACGACGAGCACGTCTTGCCCGTCGCGCAGCAACTGGGCCTCGCCGATGCGGGGAGCCGGCACCGCCCCCGGCAGTGGCGGCGTGGCCTTGCGGCCCATCCGCACGTACAGCGGCCCCGGCACGTCGACCGACTGCCGCACCACCGACCTGGTCGCCGCGGGATCGGCCGGCACCACCACGGTCATGTTGGGCAGGGCCCGCATCACCGCGAGGTCCTCCAGTGCCTGGTGGGTGGGGCCCAGGTGGCCGGCGGCGAGCCCACCGTGGGTCGCCATGATCCGGACCGGCAGGTTGTTGTACGCGATGTCGATCTTCACGGCCTCGAGCGCGCGGGTCGAGGCGAACGCCGCCATCGTGTTCACGAACGGTATGAAGCCGCTCGCGGCCAGACCGGCGGCCATCCCCATCAGGTTCTGCTCGCCGATGCCAACGTCCACGTAGCGCTCCGCGGCGGAGGCGAAGTCGACACCGGCGAACAGCCCGGTATCGGTGTCCAGGCAAACCAGGCGCGGATCGTCCGGCAGCATGGCGAGCAGTTCGTCCCGGTACGCCTCGCGGGCGGCCGGGATCTTGACGGCTGGTTCAGCCATGTCCGTCTCCCGGTGCCTGACGCCGGAGCGCCGCCCGCGCCCGGGCGTGCTGCTTCTCAGAGAACTTCACGTAGTGGCTGCGGGCCTGGCCGGCCAGGAAAGGCACGCCCTCGCCCTTGGTCGTACGGGCGATCAGCACACTGGGCCGGCCCGGCGTCCACGGAACGTCGGCGAGCGCCTTGGCGACCTCGGCGACGTCGTGCCCCGCCACGTCGCGCACCGCCCAGCCGAAGGTGCACCACCGCTCGTTGAGCGGCTCCAGGGGGGAGATCTCCTCGGTCAGCCCGCTCAGCTGCAGCCCGTTGCGGTCGACGATGGCCACCAGGTTGTCCAGCCCGAGCGAGCCGGCCCGCATCGCAGCCTCCCAGACCGATCCCTCCTGCAGCTCACCGTCGCCCATCACCACGAACGTGCGGCGCGAGCTGCGGCGCAACCGGCTGGCCAGAGCGAAGCCGGCGGCCAGTGGAAGCCCGTGGCCCAACGAGCCGGTGGGCAGCTCGACGCCGGGCACCGCGCGTACGGGATGAGCCATGAGGCGGCTGCCGGTCTGGCCGAAGCCGTCCAGCTCCGCGGCCGGAAAGTAGCCGCGCTCGGCGAGCGTGGCGTACAGGCCGATCGCACCGTGCCCCTTGCTGAGCAGGAACACGTCGCGGTCCGGGTGGTCGGGCCGGTCCGGATAGACCTTCATCACCGAGAAGTAGAGCGCGGTGAGCACCTCCACCACCGACATCGATCCGCCCAGGTGGCCGCCTTCGGCGCCGGCGCAGACGTCGACGATCCGCTGCCGGATCCGGTGTGCGTGCCCGGCCAGCGCGGTGGAATCCACGAGCTCGTTCATGCCGCTTCCCTCCGCTCGGACGAACCCGCCGGTGGTGCCTCCACGCTCCCCGCCATCCGCGCGATCACGTCGAGGTGCTCCCAGACCTTCTCGAACGCGTCCGCGTAGCGCTCCAGCAGCGGGCCGGCGTCCGGGTTGAGGTGCCGCTTCTGCAGGGTGAGCGAGTCGTCGACGACCGCCCGGGTCACCGGGTAGTCGCGCGGCTCCGGCGCCGCCGAAGCCACGGTCCACGGGTACCCGCGGCCGAAACCGGTCCGGTCGACGAACACCTTCTGCTCCGGCAGACCCATCAACTGGTACTGGGACAGCGGCACCCCTTCGGCGCGCAGCACCCGACGCAGTGCCGAGCGCATGGCCGGCGCGGTCACCCCGGCGGGCAGACCTGCCGCCGCCGGGTCGAAGCGGAAGCGCAGGATGTGCCACGCGTGGCTGGCGTGCGGCAGGGCCGAGGGCACCTGGATGCCGGGCAGCCGGCGCAACCGGTCCAGCAACTTCGGCACGTTGGCCTGCCTGCGCGCCTCGTACCGCTCGAACCGGTCCAGCTGGGCCAGCGCGAAGCCGGCCTGCACTGGATTCAGCTTCGAATTCCAGCCGAGCGAGTAGGAGACGTAATCGCGGGCCTTGCCAGGCTCGATCACCTCACCGAACTGGCGCGCCAGGCGTACCCGCTCGGCCGCTCCCGCGTCGCCGGTGGTCACCAGACCGCCCTCACCGCAGGTCGGGAGGTTCTTGGTGACCTGCAGGCTGAAGGCCGCGACGTCACCCAAGGAACCGACCCGCCGGCCGTTATAGGTGGCGCCGTGCGCCTGGGCGGCGTCCTCGATCACGGCGAGGCCGTGGCGGCGGGCGATGTCGTTGATCGCGTCCATCTCGGCCGGCAGCCCATGCAGGTGCACCGGCATGATCGCCGCGGTGCGCGGGGTGATCCGCGCGGCCACCTCGCCGGGGTCGATGGTGAAGGTGACCGGATCGATGTCGGCGAAGACCGGCACCGCCATCTGGTGCACCGGCGCCAGGCCGGACGCGATGAAGCTGAGCGCGGGCACGATCACCTCGTCGCCCGGGCCGATGCCTAGAGCGGCCAGCGACAGCGACAGCGCGGTCGTGCCGTTCGAGACGCCGACGCAGTGTGCCACCCCGACCTGCTCGGCCCAGCGCCGCTCCAGCACGCTGACCGTGGTCTCCTGGTCCGAATTGGACACCAGCTGTCCGCTGTCCAAGACCTGGAGCACGGCCGCGCGGTCGTCGTCGGTGATCACCGGCCATTCGACCTTGCGCAGCTCGCGCGGCACCGTCGGCGCGCCGCCGAGCACAGCGAGCTTGCTCACCGGGGTACCTCCTCGAATTCGTGGGGGAAGACTCGAATGGACTAGGACTCGCCGAGCGCCGCGACCGCGTCCAGCGCCTCCTCGTACCGGCTTACCAGCCGGGTGCCGTGCCGGCTCAGCGCGTCCGCGCCGGCCCGCGGATCAGGCCAGCCGTGGGCGGCGGTGACCCGCACCGGGGTCCAGGCGGTCGCCACCGCCTGGACGCTGCGGGCGGCCTCGCGCAGCGACGGTCGCTGCCACTGCACGCCACGCAACCGCAACAGTTCGCTGTGCAAATAGGCGGTGGCCTGCATGCTCCAACCGAACGTGTAGGCCTGCCGCAGCGGCGTCTGCTCGCCGGCGGACGAGGCGTCGACTAGAGAATCGACGTACCGGCGCACGCCGGACAGGCCGGTCCAGGTCTTTTCGTCGCCGGTGGCCAGGAATCCCGCCACGTTCGCCCGCAGCGCGGCGGCCAGGCCACTCTCGTCGAGTTCGGGGAACGGCTCGGCGAGTTCGACGGTCAGATACCGCCGGGCGATCGTAGAGTCGCTGAAGAACGCGTCCTGCTCGTCGGCCGGATTGGCCGAGGCGTGGGCGGCCAGGAAGTCCTCCACCCGCACCGCGCCCGAGAACGCCGGGGGTTGCGAGTCGGACACCCAGACCAGGCCCCGGGCCCGGTCCACGCCGTAGACCACCACGAGGTGCGCGGCATGCACGTCGTGGTACGCCGGCCGGAACGGCAGGTGGTGCTTGTCGACCGCGGCGATGACCAGACCGCCCGCGGCGATGGTGTCGATGAAGGTACTCAGCGGGTCCTCGCCGTCAGGCGTGGCGGACCACACCGCACCCAGCGGGTGGTGCGGTGCCAGCGCGGGCCCCAGGTCGCATTCGGCGGACGGGTAGTAGAACTCCTCGGCGCGTACGTGGTCGGGGAGGTACTGGAAGCCCCAGCCGGCGCCGAGCGGGTCCAGCGGCTCCACGCCCCGCTCGGCGAGCACCGTGGCGATGGTCAGGTGCAGGCAGCCGAGCGGATCGCGGTACCACCGTCGCGGCGCCCGGCGCGCCTGGACCGGATCGACGCGGTGGTTCGGCGATTCGGCGATTCGGATATTCATCAGATTTCCTCCTCCGCGCCGACACCGTCCGACTCGGCCGAGAGCCCACCGACAAGGGTGGCCGCGAAGACGTGCGCCGCGGTGTTGGCCGGCAGCCGCAGCCCGGTCAGGCGCGCGCGCCGCACCACCGGGACGCGCTGGCACCACATCCGCGCCGGCACTCCAAATTGGACATGCTGCGGATAGTGCATCAGCGTCTGGAAAGCCAGTGTTTCACCGAATGCCGGCGGCGCCGCCCAGAAGTCGGTCAGCCGCAGCGGTTCGAAGTCCACTGTGCCGTCAGCGAAGTGCAGGCCCACGAGGTCCTCCACCCGCCGTTCGGCCGCCCCCAGCACGTAGAGCCAGTCGTAGTAGCCGGACGGCACCGGGATGTACTGCCGGTCGCAGCGCACGTTGTCCGGCTCCGGGCTGCCCAGGTCCGGCAGCTGGAAAGTGATCGCCTCGACGACAGTCCGGTCGCCCGCGTCGGGCAGGTCCTCGGCGGCGAACGAGTTGCGCCACACGTTGAAGTGGCCCGAGCCAGTGTCGGCGATGGTCGTCACGCCCACGTTGTTCAGGTACGGGCGCAGATCCACGGGGCGCTGAGTCATGGCTGCCGACCGATTTGGCATCTGCTGCACGGTGTTCTCCTCCGGCCTGATCGCTGTGCTCCGAACAAACCTAGGCAACCGGGAACCCGGCTGCATCAGCGTCGCGACCCAATTAGGACCAGCACCGTACGGAGGGTCCGATCCCGCGTTCAGCGAGATACTGCATTCGTTCAACGAGATGCTGCATTCCCCGCTCGACCCGTTATGCCGGCACGTCCCGCGGGCTAGTGTCAGCACGCGAAGCGCCGCCAGACCGCCACCGAGTTGCATGAGGAGGCACCATGCGGCAAGAGCCCGACAATCTTCTGCTCGCGCTGTGGAGCGCGCCACGCTGCCGGTCCACCGCGTTCGAGCGGATGATGAAGAAACGCGGTGACTTCCAGGTCCTGCACGAGCCGTTCTCGCACGTCGCCGACTTCGAAGAGGCCGTGGTAGACGGTCGTACCGTGCGCGACGAGCCGAGCCTCGTGCGCGCGCTCATGGCCATGAAGGGCCGAGTGTTTTTCAAGGACACGACCGATTTCAGGTACCCGCACGTGTTGACCGACACCGCCTTCCTGAGCGGCGCCGTACACACGTTCATCATCCGAGACCCGCTCGAGGTCATCGCGTCCCACGCGGAGCTGAACGCGCGGCCGACCCGAGACGAGATCGGTTTCAGCAGACTCGCCGAAATCTTCGACGCCGTGTACGCCGCGACCGGTAAGCCGCCAGTCGTGGTCGACTCCGACGACCTGGTGGACCGGCCGGAGGCCACCGTGGCGGCGTACTGCGCCCGGGTCGGCATCGCCTTCGACCCGACCGCCCTCACCTGGCCGGCGGCCGAGCAGCCGGAGTGGCAGCGGACCGGCCGTTGGCACCGCCAGGCCAGTGTCAGCACCGGCTTCAGCCGGGCGTACGAGCGGGACCGCACCGGGGTGCGGCTCACCGAACCGCTGAGCGACTACTACGCCTACCACCTGCCGTACTATGAACGGCTGCGGTCCCACCGCATGCCCCTCCACGACCAACCGGGAGGCAGTCGTGTCTGAGCATCGACTAATCGACTCGATCGCCGGGTCCATGGCAGACCTGGCGGAGTTTCGCAAGCTGGGTCACGAGTCCATCGACCTCGTCGCGGACTACCTCGGCAATATCCGCTCCACGCCGGTGTTCCGCCCGATGACGCCGGCCGAGCGGGACCGGCTACGCGAGCAGCGCCTGCCGGCCGAGGGGACCGCGGCCGACGTCATCATCGATGACTTCGCACAGGACGTCCTGCCGTTCGCGATGGGCAACGGCCATCCGCGCTTCTTCGGCTGGGTCAACTCGCCGCCCGCGCCCATCGGCATCCTCGCCGAGATGCTGGCCGCCGCACAGGACCCCAGCTGCGACGTCGGCGACATCTCCTCGCTTTACCTGGAGCAGGCGGTCGTGGGTTGGCTCACGGAAATCGTCGGGTACGACCCGGAAACCGCGATGGGGCTGCTGGTGAGTGGCGGCTCGGTGGCGATCCTGACCGGCCTCGCCGTCGCCCGGCAGCACTGCGCCGAGGCCGACGGTTGGGATGTCCGGGCCGACGGGGTGGCCGGCGCCGGCGGAAAGCGACTGCTCACCTACGTCACCGACCAGACGCACAGCTCGGTGCGTAAGGGGATCGAGCTGCTCGGCCTGGGAAGTTCCTCGGTCCGGGTGGTGCCGACCGACGACATGTTCCGGATGGACCCGGACGCGTTGGCCCGCATGGTCGCGCGGGACCGGGCCGACGGGCACCGGCCATTCTGCGTGGTGGCCTCGGCCGGTACCACGAACACCGGCGCCATCGACCCGTTCGACCGGATCGCCGACGTCGCCGCCGAGCACGCCCTGTGGCTCCACGTCGACGGCGCCTACGGGGCGGTCGGTGCGCTGCACCCGCAACTCGCTGACGCCTACGCGGGCCTGCGCCGGGCCGACTCGATCGCGCTCGACCCGCACAAGTGGCTGTCCGTGCCGGTCGAGTGCGGTTGCGTCATCGTGCGCGACCGGGAGCTGATGCGGCGCACGTTCAGCCTGGTCCCGCCGTATCTGCGAACCGAGGAAGGCAAGGGCGTCGGCGGGCCGCCGTCGTTCGCCGAGTACGGCATCCAGCAGACCCGGGGGTTCCGCGCGCTCAAGGTGTGGATGACGCTGCGGCACGCCGGTCGGCGCGGCCTGACCGACCAGGTCGTGCGGCACGTCGCGCTGGCCCGGCACCTCGCCGCGATGGTGGCGGAGACCCCGGCACTGGAACTCGTCGTACCGCCGCAACTGTCGGTCGTCTGTTTCCGATACCTTCCCAGCGACGGTGACCGCGACCCGACGCGGGTGGACGCGATCAACGAGTTGGTGGAGCGGCGGGTGCAGGCCGAGGGCCGCGCCTTCCTCACCAGCACCGTCCTGCGTGACCGGTTCGTGCTGCGGGCTTCGGTGCTGCATTACGCGACCACCGAAGACGACCTCCGTGCGCTGCTGCACATCGTGTGCACTGCCGGGGCGACCGCCGAACGAGAGCTGACCCGCGAGAGCTGACCATGCCGGACCGAGAGTTGACCATGCCGGAGGTGGTGTCGCGAGCGTGGTCGCCGATCCTAGGGGTTCCGGCGACCACGCCTCACTCAGCGGGAACGGGCACCGCGTCCTGCCGGCCGGCGAGCAGCCCCGCCTGGTACGCGAGGGAAACCAGCTGAGCACGGTCACGGGCATGGAGCTTGACCTGCAGCCGGTAAAGGTGTGACCGTACGGTGGCCAGGCTGATGAACAGCCGCCCCGCGATGTCCTCAGTAGACAACCCGAGCGCGGTCAGCACGAGTACCTCCCGCTCGCGTGGAGTGACTCCGATCAGGTCGACCGGGTGCTCCGCAGCGGAGTGGGCGTGGTTTCGAAACCACGCCACCAGCCAACGGGCGACCCGGGGGCCGAGCATCGCGTGCCCGCCGGCCGCCGCGCGCACCGCCAGCACCAGCTCCTCCCGACTGGCGTCCTCCGTGAGGAGGCCGCAGGCGCCGGCATGGAGGATCTCCGCGAGCGTCTCGGCGTCTTCGTTGACCGCGGTCACCACCACGGCCACCGGACGCGGGTCGAGGGCGGCCTGGGACAGCTCCCAGACGAGCTTGTCCACCGGCATGTGGCGGATGGTGGTGCTGGCCAGGACAACGTCGGGATGGTGCCGTCGGGCGAGAGCGAGGACGTCGGCGCCGCTGTCGGTGACAGACACGACATCGACGCAGGTGTCCATGGAGAGTTGATTCACCATACCGTCGCGCACGAGCACCCGCTCGTCGCAGATGAGCACCTTCGTGGACATTGCTCCTACCTCTGTCCAAAGAGCGCGAGGATTCGCGCCTGCGCCTCGGGGGTGAGCTGATCCGGGCTCGCGCACCGGAGCAGCTGTATGGTGGTCCGCATCTGGTCGAGATAGTCCTCGCATCGCTCGCAGATGGTCAGGTGCGCACGGAAATCGACGGCTGCTTGCCCGGATACCGTGCCCTCGAGGTAGTCGGTGACTTGCTCGACCAGCTCGGCACAGGTCAGCTCGCGCATTCCCTCTCCTTACGATGCCTCGTTCGAGGGACTCCGACTCAGGCACAAGTGCCGGATCCGTCCTCGATCCTCATGCCGGGGCGTCACCACGGCGTCGCTGGAACGGTGCCAGGTGCCACCCGGCCCCCGGTGACGCTCGGTCGACGATCGTGCCACGCGGCTCCGCATAGGTTGCGGGTCGAACGTGTCCGCACGGCATGGAGGAGTGACGGTCGATGACCATCGCGCAGGAGAGACCGGTCGCGCCGATCGTGGGTGATCTCAACCCCGAGCTTCGGCACGCGGACTGGTGGAGTGACGCCATGGTGGCGGCCGCCGGGATACCCGTTGTCGACGTGCCGATCGTCAGCGTCGGCGGCGGTATCGGCTCGTTCGTGACGGTGGACTACCTGCGCATCGCCGGTGTGCCCACCTCCGAGATCGCAGTATTGTCCAACTTGGACTATCCATGGCAGACGTACGAGTACCTCTGCCGAGTCTCTCAGATCCCGCGCCACCAGCGCATCCGCTCCGACGCCGCGTCCCGCCCGGACTGCATCTGGGGGTTCCCGTCGTTCGCCTTGCACGAGGCGATCAAACGGCGGAGCGTCAAACCGCTGTGGCAGGTGTTGATTGAGCCGACCTTCGCCGACTTCTACACCCCACCGCTCGGCATGGTGCTGGAGGGAATCGAGCGCGAGGCCCGCCGCATCCGCTACTGGGAGATGCTATCCAAGGGACAGGTCAGGATGGTGCGCCGGCGTACCGGTGACGGCTACTTCACCATCCTCACCCCACCGCCGGGCACCACCGCCACCAAACGCATCGCCTTCCGGTCGCGCTTCGTCCACCTGGCGCTCGGCTACGCCGGCCTGAAGTACCTCGGCCAACTACAGGACTTCCGCGCCTCGCACCGCGAGTACTACCGTGTGGTCAACGCCTACGAGGACCACGAGCACGTGTACGCGAGCCTGGCCCAGCGACCCGGCCGGGTGCTCGTCCGTGGCGGTGGGATCGTCGCATCCAGGGTGCTGGAGCGGCTCATCGACGATCGCCAGCGGTTGGGGCTATCCACCGAGATCGTGCACCTGTTCCGCACCTTCGTCGACCGGCCCCAGGGCCCGCCCTGGTCGCGCCGGCGTGGCCAGGACGGCTGGGCGTACCAGGGTTTCAACTACCCGAAGTCCGTCTGGGGCGGACAGGCCAAGGCGCGTGCCCGGCGCCTGGAGGGCGCGGACCGCGCCCAGTTCTATTCCGAAATCGGCGGGACGACCACCGCGTACCGGCGGGTGTGGCAGCGGCAGCTGGCGGCCGGACGCAGCGGCGGGTGGTACCGCAACCTGTCCGGCAGTATCGAGTCGTTGGACGTCGATGCCGACGGCCGGCTGGTGGCTGGGGTTCAGACCAATGCCGGCCTTGTCAACGTCGGCGCGGACTACATCATCGACTGCACCGGCCTGGAGAGCGATCCGCGGGCCCACCGGGTGATCGACGACCTGTTCCGGCACAGCAACGCCGGGCGGAACCCGATCGGTGGGCTCGACGTGAGCCGGTCGTTTGAGGTACGCGGCGCGCGCAGCGGGGTCGGCCGCCTCTACGCCTCCGGACAGGCGACGCTGGGCGGTTACTTCCCCGGGGTGGACACCTTCCTCGGGCTGCAGATCGCCGCCCAGGACATCGTCTACGACCTGGCCGACCAGGGCTACTGCCGGCGCCTCGGGCCGTTGCGCTCGTTGCGTCAGTGGTGGAGGTGGGCCCGCAACCGCGAGATCTGATGATTCCCCGTTCGTAGCGACCAATTGGCCGGAGGGACGTATGTCTGACCAGCACCCGCAGCCGCACGGCGCGGGCACCCCGCAACAGCCGAACCCGCCGACACCGCCGCCTGGAAACGGCGTACCGCCGCCGGTTGGCAGCCCTATCTCGCCGATGACCGGCATGCCGGTGCCTCCGCCGCCCGGTGACGGCATGGCGCACGGTCCCTTGGCTGTGCCGCCGGGCCTCCCGAGGGGTGACAACATGTACGGTGTCGGCGTGCCGCCACCACCGCCGGGCACCTCACCAACGCCGACCTCGCGATCCGGTCGCGGACCGGTGCCGGCGCTCCTGGCCCTCATCAGTGCGCTGTTGCTGCTGTGCCTCATCATCGGGGGAATCCTCGTCCTGCGGGGCAGCGCCAGCCTTTCCAGCGGCGCCGGGGGCAGCGGCTCGGGCGGGAGCGAAATCACCAACGCCACGGTGGGCGAGTGCCTAGCCGGCGAGTCGGCCGGGAAGAATTTCGAAGAGATTCAGGACGCCGATCTCAGGATCGTCGACTGCACCGACGCGGCGGCCAGTTTCACGGTGGTCGGGCGGATCGAGGGCCGGAGCGAGGAGCAGGCCGACGACGAGGTGTGCCAGCCGTACGACCAGGCCGAGCTGACCTACTGGGCTGGCCGCTCAGGCGAGTCGGGCACGGTCCTCTGCCTGGAGACCAACTAAGGATCCTTCGGGGTCGCGCTGGCGGCGCGACCCCGAACCGGAGTCCGCCTCGACCCGGCCGATCCCGCCTCGTGGTGGCATCCCTGGTCGAAACTGGTCGGAAGACCAAGGGACGGGCCGTGCAGGTCCGGCCAGTACATCCGCTAACGAGTGCGCAGCAAGCGCTCGAAGCACTCGGCCACCGCCTCCGCGAGATCCGCACCGCTGGCTGGACGAGCGGTTGCGGAGTTGACGCCAACTGTTCGGCCTCGCCGGCCCAGAGCCGCCGGTTACGTTCGCCTCATCGCGTCGTCTACGACGGCACCGGCCTGATCCCTCACAACCGGTCCGGCGTACCGCGATGGGGCTTTCCGTGGCGGCGTTCGAACTTGCCGCCGTGGCCGGCGCCCTCGCCGTCGGCGTGCTGATGACCCACCCTGGCCGAGGCCAGCGGAAGCGTCGCCGACTGGCTGCGCTGGAGCGACCGGGTGGGTCCACTGTCCGGCAAGACCATCTTGGCCGTGATCCGTGATCCGTGATCCGTGTGGCTGGTGGCCTGGGCCGGGCTCGCCGGCGCAGGCGCGGGAGGCGGCCGGGGATCGTAAGGGCCGTCACAGCGTGGAGGCGCGCGCCTCCATCGGTGCCTCCGCCGACGCGCCCGGGTCACCGACGTCGTCGCGGGGCACCAGCCGGCCGAGGATTGCGCCGATCGCGGCCAGCACCACGAGGCCGAACACCGCGATCCGGTACCCGTGGGCGAGGTCGCCCGGGCTGCCCATGTCCTCGGCTCCGGCGTACGCGGCGAACGCGACGGCGAGGGCGATGCCGATCGCGGCGCCCACCTCCTGCGAGGTCACCAGCAGGCCGGAGGCGATGCCCTGATGGCGCTCCGGGATACGGTCGACGCCGACCAGCGCCCACGCGGTGAAGGCCAACCCGTAGCCCAGCCCGGCGAGGATCCCGCCCGGGAGCGTCCAGGCCCACGGGATCGTGTCGTCGAGCGACAGCGCCAGCGCCAGCATGCCCACCGCGCAGATGGACATCCCGGCGACGACAAGCGCCCGCCGCGACAGCAGCCGCAGCAGCCTCGGCGCCAGCACTCCGGAGCCGCCGGCGATCGCGACCGCGGCCGGCACCAGCAGCATCCCCGCCGCCAGCACACTGACCTCGTGCACCAGTTGCAGGTAGAGCGACAGAAGCACCCACGCCGGGGCCATCGCGGCGTTACCGGCCACCGACACCAGGTTCGCCGATACCACCGAGCGGCTGCCCAGCAGCGACAGCGGCGTCAGCGGCTGGGCGGCCCGGCGCTCCCATACCACGTACCCGACCAGCAGGACCGCCGCGGCCAGCACGGGCAGCAGCGACCTCGTGGACAGGCCGGCGGTCTCGATCTGGCCGATACCGAGTACCAGCGCGGCGAGGCCGGTGACGGCGAGTGCCGCACCGGGCAGGTCGAGCCTGCCGGACTGGCGCCGCAGCGACGTCGGCAGCAAGATCGGGGTCAGCACAAGTGCCACGAAAGCCACGGGCACGGTCACCCAGAGCACCCATCGCCAGCCGAGCGTCTGGGTGATGACCGCGCCGAACACCAGCCCGGCGGTCAGTCCAGTGGCCAGGACCGCACCCCAGATGCCCAGTGCCCGGCCGCGTTCGCGCGGGTCGGTGTATACGGTGGTCACGATCGAGAGCGCGGCGGGCGTGACCAGGGCCGCGCCCACACCTTGCAGCGCACGCATAGCGACCAGGAAGGCTGGATCCTGGGCAAAGCCGGCGAGCAGTGAGGTCAGGCCGAAGATGGCCATACCGGCGAAGAAGATCTCCCGCCGCCCAAACAGGTCGGCCAACCGACCACCGAACACCAGCAGAGCCGCGATGGCCAGTCCGTACGCGTTAAGCACCCACGGCAACAACGTGGAGTCGATATTCAAATCCAGGGCGATCTCCGGCAACGCGACCGTGACGATCGAGAAGTCGAGGAGGGTGACGAACTGGGCGGTGCACAGGACGGCGAGCAGCAGCGAACGTGACCGGCTGCCGCTGCCATCGGACCTCATAATTCGAGCGCGACTGGTCCGGTCCGTCATCGATCGTCCTCCGTTCCGGGATTCCGGTTCGTTCGATCATGCGAAACGCGGCGTCACAGCGGCGTGACTCACGGAGAGTTCCCTCCGGCGGGATCCCTGACACTTCGGATTCGCCCCTTTTGGGGGACGCGCCGTCCTGGCTGACCCGAACCGGCACCAGATCGACGTCCCAGCGGTTGCGGAGGTGTGTCGGCCGCTGGTCCGGACACGTGTTCGCCGTCGGCAAGGTGCTGCCGTCAGGTAGCTGGTGTGCTTTGCGTTGCTCGGTAACGCGAAGGCGGCGTCCCGTAGCGGTTGACGAATGCCTGGCGGAGCGTTTCAGCGGTCCTGAAGCCGCATTGTGCGGCCACACTCGCCACAGGTATCGAGGTGGAAGCCAGGAGGTGAGCGGCGGCTTCGGTGCGTGCGTCGCGGACGAATCGACCTGGCGCCTTTCCAAGATGGTCGATGAAGAGGCGGGTCAGGTGGCGTTGGCTTACCCCTGCCTCGGCTGCGAGTGCGGCTGCGGTCAGGTCTTCGGTCAAATGGCTGGTGATGTAGTCGACGGCTCGCCTGATGAGGCTGTTCGTGGGTGCTGGGGTGGCAGTGAATATGCTCATCTGTGCCTGGTTGCCTGGCCGTTGCAGATAGGCTGCTGAGGTGGATCCGCCAGGCCGCGCGGACGGCCGAGGTCGTCGGTTCGGTGTGCACCGGCTCACTGATCCTGGGCGCCGCTGGCCTGCTCGACGGCCGTCGGGCCACCACTCACTGGGGCTTCCGTGACCTGCTGGCTAAGTTTGGCGCGAGGCCCGTCGCCGAACGCTGGGTCGAGTCTGGTCCCGTGCTCACCGCCGCCGGCGTGTCGGCCGGCATCGACATGGCCCTCCACCTGGTCGAACGCCTCGCGGGCGAGCAGACCGCCCGCACGGTCCAACTTTTCATCGAGTACGACCCGCAGCCACCCCTGGGTGGCTGCGACTGGAGATGCGCCGACCTCGACTTCTTCAAGCCCCATGCCCGGGCCATGGTGGAATCGGCGCTGGCAGGCCATCCCGCACTCCTGGTCCGCCTGACAACCTGAGCACCGCCGCGGCGACCACGTGCCCATCCGAACGGATCAGGAACTCCTGACCCGGCCGCGTACCGTTCACCTCGACGAGCTCCACCAGCGTCGGCACCGGCCAGCACTGGCCCGGATCAGCGTCACCTTCGATCACGGGGTGAGTGCGTGGTGGAACACGTTCCGCGGGTCCCACCGCCGTTTCGCCGCGCGCAGCCTCGCCGCGTTTCCGCCGTATGGCGTCGCGATGCGCGGTGGCGGTGGCGTCCGGCGCCGCGGCAGTTGCCGCCGTTCCCGCCGCCAACGCACCCGCCGTGACTGCGGCCCCACGGAGCACACTCCGTCGACTGTGGACACCCATAATACCTTCGCTTGTGTCGATCTCTCCGATCCTAGGAGGGGCCGCGCGGCAGTGACATCCCGCTGCCCAGAAGAGCGACGGTGGAGTTACCCCTACCGCCGCCTGGTCGAGCAACTACGCGATACGCTCTACCGTCCCTTGTGGGAGTACGGTCGGTGGGGTCGGGCCACTGGGCTGCGCAGGCGACGTATGCCCGGACGCCCCAGTTGGCCGTGGTGGCGTCGTTCTCGCTTGCCTGCACCTGGACGCCAGAAATCGCCGCGGTGAAGTCAGCTTGCCGATGACCACGTCGCTCGTGACGCCAAAGAGCTGGTTGGTCAGGGATGCGCCGACCCCGTGGATCTTCTCACCCGCCGGGCAGAATGCCTGCGACAACTCGTAGGACAGGCAGCCGCCCGAAACACCATGAACATCAGGGACCCCCGCCGAGGTATGCTGGCGCGCCCTCCAGTCGATGCGGTCGCGCAAGCGGCCACGCAACCCGAACCACCCAACGATGACCACCGTCTAAGGGCGCCCACAGAGGGAGTTTCGGCGATGGATCAGCTCCGAAGCCGCTTCGTTCAGCTCAACGTCGCAGTGATCGCATTCCACATAACAACCACCGTGATCTGCGTAGCGTTGCGCTGGCCAGCGCAGTTCGGCGGAGCGGGCGATCCGGACGACGTCGCCGGGGAGATGTGGCTGCGAGGCACCGCGATCGGCGCGCCGGTGGTCTTGACCATCGTCCTGGCGCTGGCGACAGTCGCCGCCTCGAGGCCCGGCCGGATCGGCAGCGCAGGCACGATAGCGATCGTCCTCATATCGTTGCTGATCATTGTCGGCGGCAGCGGCGAGGCGTTTGGGATACCCAGCCCAGACGTGCCCACAGCCGTCCTGATCTTCAGCGGGGTAGGAAACGTTGTCTTGAGCCTCGCCACGCTGTACGTCGCCTACCTGCTTCTACACGGCTCACCCCAACGGTAAGCCGCAATACGCGAGCACCTCGCTGACACGCGCCAAACTGATCCCACAGTAAGCAGGGGCGGCCCTGAGCTGCTCGCGCACCGCGCTGCAATGTTCGAGCACGTAATTGAGCCGACCCCGGTCGAGTTCCTGGGCGCCGCCGGCGGCGTTGGTGCCGCCGGCTTCGCGTTCGTTGGTTAGTTAGATCGCGGTGATAGTCCATTGGAGGTTGGTGCTGGACTGTTGCGCCCACAGCTTGACCCTGGAGCCGGCGGTGGTGTCGCCGCCACTGTCCAGACAGGTGCCGGTGCCGCGGTTGATGATCTGATAGCGGCCGTTGCCCATGCTGTTGAGCCGCCATTGCTGGTTGTTGCCGCCGTTCCACGCCGCCTGCTTAGCCGGCGCTCCGTTGGCGGTATCGCCCCAACTGTCAGCCACCATGCCGTTGGTGCGGTTGACCAGACGGTAGTAGCCGCCGCCGACGTCGACCAGCTGCCACTGCAGGTTGGTGCTCCCGCCGGAATTCCACTGCTTGAGCTGCGACCCGGATGAGACGTTGCCGCCACTGTCCAGCACCAGGCCGGTGGCGACGTTGCCGATCCGCGCCCACCCAGTGGGAATGGATCCGCTACTACCGCCGCCCAGGGCGGGAATAGCACCGGAGAAGGTCAGCTTCACCACATACGCCGGCGCGCTGTAGGGAGCATTCGCCGGCATGGTGATACGCAGACCGGAGCCGTCCTGGGTTCTGCTGGGCAGGTTGACGTAGGTGCCAGCCGCCGAGCCGAGCAGCTGCACCGAGGTCAGGGTGCCCAGGTTGATCCGATTCGAGTTCAAGGTGGTGATGTTCAGCGTGCCGCTGGGCCAGCCAAGGACGGTGGCGTACAGGACACGGTTGTCCTTGCTCCGCGTGAACCTGATGTCGGTGTTTGTGCCGGCCTTCGGCGCGACGAACGAGCCGCCGCCCATCTTGGTCGGGCCCTCACCGTAGACCACCCACGCCCGGGTGGAATAGATCGACTCGCCGTTACGGTTCAGGTAGACCCCGAAGTCGTTCAGCACGTTGCGCTGCGCTTGCGGGATCTCCCCTTCGGCGGTCGGGGCGACGTTGAGCATCATGTTGCCGTTCTTACTGACCCGGTCGATGAGTTGGTGGATCATCTGCTGGGACGAGTAGTAGCTCAACCCGTGGGTGTAGCTCCAACTGCCGGAGGCGATCGACTCGTCGGTCTGCCAGTACGGATACACCAGATCCGCTGGGCCGCCGCGCTCGTAGTCCTCGACCGCGCTGGCGTTATGGAAACCCCGGTCGAAGTGCTTGTACGTGGTCACGACGTCCTTGCCCCACTCCACGCCCTTGTTGAAGTAGTAGGCCAGGAAGTTCAGGCGCTGCTGCTCGGCAACCGCGCACGGGCCCGGGTCGCCGTGGCAGTAGCCGGGGCTGTCCAGGGCGAAGTCGTGATAGATGACGTCCGGCTGGACCTGGTCGATGACTTCCTTGAGCTTGTCGAACCAGAGCTGGTCCTCTTCGGCTCGGGAAAGCTGGCCGTAGAGCTTCCTCAGGCTCGGGTCGGACTGTTGCGGCACGAACCGGTAGAACCCGTTGTGATTGAACGAGTGGTGCATAGATACGAACAGCTTCATGTTCTGCCTACGCACCGCGTCCGCGAAGAGTCTCAGCAAGTTCAGTCGTGGACCACGGTCGACTGAGTTCCACTCGTTGACCTGGCTGTCCCACATCGAGTAGCCGTCGTGGTGCTCGGCGACCGGCCCACTGATCCGCGCGCCCGCGTTCTTGAACAGCTGGACCCACTCGTCCGGGTCGAACCTGCCGCCCTGCGCCCTCAGCACCGGTCGGAACTGCACCCAGTTGCCGGCCCTGTCGACGCCACCGTCGATGAACTTGTTGTACCCCCACTGCGTGCGAGGATCGCCGTAGGTCGCCTTGTGGTGGTTGTTGATGCCGGTGCCGTCGTTGTACATCTCGCGGCCATACCACTCGTACCCATACTCGGGGGTGGTGAATGCCCCCCAGTGCCAATAGATGCCGAACTTGGCGTCCTGGAACCACTCCGGGGCTGCCGGGTGCTGGTCGACCGACGCCCAGGTCGGGGTGTAGCTGGACGGGCCGGCGATGGCCCAGCCGGCGCCGGCCCGCAGGACTCCGGTGGCCGCTGTGGCCCCGGCGATGCCAGCGGCGGCGAGCAGTCTGCGACGCGTGTATCGGAACGCGGGTGAGGACATCGTCGGATCCCTCTCGACAAAGTGAACGAGATGAATCTCTCAGAAACGTTCGAAGAACACAAGGATCGTTTCTGTCTGCGCCACCCGGGTGCGTCAACCAGCCGGCGGGGGCGCGGTGCTGTCCCGGGATATCAGGGCGGTGGCGAGCTCGACGTGCGTCTGCGTGACGGTTTCTCCCTCGGCCAGCGCGAGCACCCGCTCAGCGGCGGCGGCGCCCATCTCAGCGAACGGCTGCCGGACGGTCGTCATGGGCGGGCCGCACCACCGGGTGTGGGGGATATCGTCGAAGCCGACCACGCTCAGGTCGGCTGGGATGCGGATCCCGGCCTGGCGGGCAGCTTCGTAGACGCCGAGTCCCTGCAGGTCATTGCCGCAGAGCACCGCCGTTGGCGGATCCGGCAGGCGCAGCAGCTCCCGGGCATGGTTGAGCCCGTCCTCGAACGAGAACCAGATCCCCGTGCGGACCAGGCTCTCATCCAGCGGCACCTGGGCGGCCGCCAGCGCCGCCCGTACGCCGTCCAAGCGGTCCCGGGCGCACGTGCGTTGAAGTGGCCCCGTGATCACTGCGATCCGTCGGTGGCCCAGGTTAAGCAGGTGCTGAGCTGCGGCGAAGCCACCGCGCCGGTTGGCCGCTCCGACCGACGGGATGGGGTGCAGCGGCTCGCTGCCGGGGTCTACAGCCACCACCGGGATCGCCGTGGCAGTCCACATGCCGTGCTCCTCCATCAGGGTGGCATGCACCGCGATAACGCCGGTCGGTCGCCTGGCCAGCAGGTCTTGGACCCAGCTACGGCCCGTCGAAGCCTCCCGCAGCGCATCCGTAAAACCGACCGCCAGGCCGTGTTTGACGGCGACCTGCTTAACGCCCGCCATGATCTCCACCGTCAGATCGCTCAGCCCGCCGTAGAACACCACCTCCACCACCGCCGCCCGGGTGACCTTCTCCGGGCGGCGGTAGCCCTGCTCACGCAGCAACTCCTTCACACGCCGCTCGGTCTGCGCGGCCACGCCCCGCCGCCCGTTGAGCACCTTCGACACCGTGGGCGGCGACACCCCGGCCAGCTGCGCGATCGCCGCGACCGTCAACCCGCCGCCCGCCCGCCTGCGGGTCCTATCCGCCCCGGTCCCCCTTGGCGGGGGCGGGCCGACCTTCGCTTCGGCACGGGCCCGGCGTCGCGCGTCACTGAGCTCTGCCGCCTCCTGCAACAGGCGAGCGCGCACATCCTCGGCCTGCTGGGCCGCTCCCGGCCCGGGCGGCACGATCCGCGCCAGGTAGTTCCGCTTCTTGGACACCGGATCGACACCGACGTACACCCGCACCCGGAGCGAACCGCTCGGCAGCCGCTCGATCTCACCGCGCGCCCGCCGCGGCCGTTCTGACTCCACCGACATACCCACGACGATACCAAAAATGGCTCCATCCGCGCTGTCGACTTAGCTCCAGATTTAGCTCCATAGTCGCTCCAGATCGAGCCGGAGTTACGTGAGCGCCGACGCGGCCGGCTACCTCCTCGACGGTGGGTGGGCTGTGGCAGCGGTGGCCGCCGACCTGCTGCTGGCCGGTGTAGCGCTGATGTGGCACCGGGACGCCGCGCGAGCATGCCCTAGACCGTTCCCGTCAAGCTACGCCGGTCTCCGTTCAACCACCGCGACGGCGCGGACCGGAAAGGACCCGAGACCGGTCAGGGACGGCGGCAACGCGAAGAGGTGGGCACCGGTGTCGGGGAGCCGGTCGAGATTGGTCAGGTGTTCCAGGATCGGCACGTCATGACCCAGCAGCCGGTCATGGGCCGGGCCGGTCGCGTCCGCGGCCTCGTCGGCGTACGAGTCGATGCCGACCGCGGCTACGTTCGCGTCTATCAGCACGTCGACCGCGCTGCTGGCCAGGTATGGGCCACCAGCCTCGTATCCGGGGGTGCCCCAATGGCGGGACCAGCCGGTCTGCATGAGGACGGCACGTCCCCAAAACCGGTCCGGCGGTCCGAGGTCGGCCGCCGTCACCAGCGCCGCACCAGCGGCGCGCACGACCTCGATCGGCACGTCGACCAGTCGTTCCGGCGGAAGTGCCCCGATGTCGGCGCGAGCCCGGTGCTGATGGAACGGTGCATCCACGTGCGTCGTCAGCCGAGCGTCGACAGCTCCGGCGAGGCCGACACCACCGGTGATCGGATGGGAGAGGTCGACGAAGCGACTCACCCCTCGACGGTACGCCTCCCCGCGGCACAGCCCGGGTGAGCGAGACCGGGGTCGCGGTCGTCGACTGGCATGGGCGTGCTCAGGGCCGGATGGCGAGTTTGCCGATGGTGGTCCCCGCCTGCATGTCCGCCAGTGCCTTTGGTCCATCGGCCAGGTCGTAGACGATGGGTTGGCCCGGCGTCAGCACCCCCTCGGCCATGAGTGCGGACAGCTCGTCCATCAGTTGGTCGAAGATCTGCGGTGCCGTCTGGATCAGGACGCCGATGTGCAGGCCGATCAGGTGAATCGGATGCGTGAAGTTCAGCTCCCAGTTGGTGATCGCCGCTTCACCACCGGCCACGCCGTATACGACAACCCGGCCGGTGACCCGTTTGGCGGAGGCCACGCTGGCGTTGAAGCTAGGGCCGCCGGTCGACTCCAGCACCAGGTCGGCGCCGGCGCCGTCGGTCAGCCGCATTACTTCGGCGACGACGTCGTCGTTGCGGTAGTCGATGACGTGGTCGGCGCCCAGCGCCCGCACCGTCTCGTGTTTGCCTGATGAGGCGGTGGTGATGACAGTGGCGCCGTAGTGCTTGGCCAGCTTTACCGCAGCCTGTCCGACCCCGCCTGCTGCGGCGTGGATCAGCACGGTCTCGCCGGCGGTGATGCGGCCCAGTGGTTTGAGCGCGGCCAGTGCGGTGGCCCAGTTGAGGACCAAGCCGAGCGCCTGTTCGTCGGCCCAGCCCGTCGGCACCGGCGCCACCGCGACGACGGGCAGCACCATGTACTCGGCGAAGGCACCGTATCCGGTGCCGATGACGTGGGAGCCAAGCGCGGGGCCGGTTACCCCATCACCCAAGGCGACGATCTCGCCAGCGGCCTCGAAACCCGCGCGGTATGGCGGCTGCGGGCCGCCGTGGTACGTGCCGTTGGTCTGCATGATGTCGGCGAAGTTGACGCCCGCGGCGGTGACCCGGACGAGGATCTCGCCCGGACCTGGGGTCGGCACTGGCGCGTCTGGGACCAGACGCATGTCCTTTGGCCCATTCAGGGACGTCTGCTCCAGGGACCGCATGGTGGCGGGGATGCTCATCTGAGATTGCTTCCGTTCTTCGCAAGACCAAAGCCGAGACGTACGGGTGCAGTCCTTTCGGTATGTATGCTCGAGCCTTCACATCTATGTGAGGGTCAACCTGGTGGGATGTGGGGTCGCGCACATGCGTATCGGGGAGTTGTCCGAGCGGACGGGCACGTCCCGCCGCCTACTGCGCTACTACGAGGAACAGGGCCTGTTTACGTCGCAACGCTGCGCGAACGGCTACCGCGTCTACGACCCACAGCTCGTTGATCGAGTCCTACAGATCAGAGGGCTGCTCGATACGGGCCTGCCGACCCGGATCATCAAGCAGATCCTGCCGTGCCTCGACACGCCGCGGGCCATCGTCGTCTCCGACGCGACGCCGCAGACGATCGCCACGCTGGACCGAGAACTCGATCGCATGACCCAGCGCATCGAGTGCCTGACCCGCAATCGGGACGCTATCGCCAAATACCTAGACGCAGTGCGTGCCAACGCCCAGCCGAACGCTCTCGCGGCGAGCTGACCAGCCGGATACGGACATCGCTCCGGCGTTAGAGATGACGGTGGCGGACCTTCTGGTCATCGCGGGTTTACCCGCGGAATACAACCCGAACCGACCAGGTCCTTATGCGGCCACTCAGGAGATTGGCAGCCTCGTGGCCGCAGCCACGCATCTCACCGCCGAACAGGTAGACCAGGTGACCGCCCTCGCGCGAGAGCTCAAGGCAGCAAGCGAATAGGCCAGCCAGCGCAAGAACCCGCTGTCATCGTGGGAGCACGTGGTTGTCTAGCTGACTGGGTGTGACGACGCGATCACCAACTGGGAACTGGTCTACAAACACCAGATCCACGTCATCGGCCTGAAGGCGACGCGAAGTGTGATCGGGTGGTAGCGGTTGTGGTCGCTGGTGGAAAGATTTGCGGCATGGAGTTCGCTGAGGTGATCCGTCGTCGCCGAATGGTGCGGCACTATGCCGACCGGCCGTTGAGTCGCCACGTCATCGAGAAGATCTTGGCCAGTGCACTGCGCGCGCCGTCAGCTGGCTTCTCCCAGGGCTGGGCATTCCTTGCGCTCACCGACGCGGCCGACCGAGCCAGGTTCTGGCCGTTCGTCCCCACCCGCGTCGCACAGACTCCGACCATGCAAGACGCCCCGCTTGTCGTGGTGCCGCTTGCGCACAAGGCTGCGTACCTTTCCCGGTATGCCGAAGCCGACAAAGGCTGGACCGATCGATCCGAGGCCCGCTGGCCGGCGCCCTACTGGTATATCGATACGGGCATGGCCGCGCTGATGATGCTGCTGACCGCGGTAGACGAGGGCTTGGGGGCATGCTTCTTCGGCATCATGCCGGCGGCGGGTGACCACCTCGATCCTGCCGTCGACGTACCCGCGCACACAGCAGCGTTCAAGGCCGAGTTCGCCATCCCCGACGAGTACACGCCGATCGGGGGTATCTGTATCGGCTATCGGGCCGATGATCTGCCGCCGCAGAACTCTGCCGCCGTCGCAGAACGCCGCCGTGGCCTCGATTCGGTCATCCATCGTGGACAGTGGGGCCGTCAGCACTGAACTCACCGGGACACGGCTGACCTTGCGGATTCGGTGGATCTTGGTGGGTGAGGTCGCCCGCAGTGGATGCCACGGCCGGCAGAAAAAAATCTGAGGTCAAGGAACGGCGGAGGACGCGATGTATGGCGGAGGCGACGTCGCTGGAGATTTCGGTGGGTTCGTAGCCCTCTTGGCTCCAGCTTCGGTTGTTCGACACCCACACGCTCTGAAGGCCCAGTGCCACTGCTCCCGCAATGTCCGCCTGGGGCGAGTCGCCGATGACCCAGGCATCACGCAGAGGGATCTGAGCGATCCTGGCGGCCGCGTGGAAGATCTCTGGGGCAGGCTTCTTGTGGCCGACCTCTTCCGAGACGACCCAGCCGTGGACAAGCCGGTCAAGACCGGTGTTGCGAATCTTCGCTTCCTGCTGCGCTGTGCGGCCATTAGTGACGATCACGCTCGTCCAGCCACTTGCGCGCGCCAACATCAGCGCTTCCTTGCTCTCCCTCTCCAGCACCACACGGTCGGCTGCCCCGTTGTCGAGAAGAGCACGGATCGTGGCCACGGGCGCGGCGCCCTCATACCTCTCTGACATAGCCGAGGCAACAACGTCGCGCGCGGTGTAACCGCCGGCGTCGAGGCTCATGATCCAGGCGAGATCGGTATTGGGTAAGCCGTATTCAGCCAGAAACGCGGCGCCAGCAGCCCGGAAGGCCGAGTCTCGGTCGATCAAAGTGTTGTCGAGATCCACCAGCAGCAACGGCATCGGTGTAGTAGATCACGGCCGCTCATCGGCTTGATGGGACGCTGCGCCGGCTGACGTCCGCTGCGTAGGCGGCCGCTCCGGTTCGCCTCCGGGGAACAGCCAGCGAGAGGTTCGGGCAGGTCAGCCATGTGTTGAGATCACCCCTGACGGGCTGTCTGAGGGTGAGTCGGGTGGGCGTGCGGCTCCTGACGGATCGCTCCCGAAAACAGTCCACAACATCTTGACGGACATCACTGTTATCGTTCACAGTCAGGTGCGGGGCAGTCGCCCTCGCTCGGCCGGCATTTGGTCGAATGCCCAGCAATACATTGCCGTCCGCGCCGGCAATGCACGGGTTGTTAACGCTAACAGTCTCGGAGGCAGCAGCGACCGTTCGTCCGCACCGCATAGCTACGTGCTCCGCACAACATCTGGAGATCCCATGCCTTCCCTCTCGTTCAATCGTCGGCGGCTGATGCAGGCGGCCGCCGGCGGTGCGCTCGTGTCGGCCACCGGAGTCGAGGTGCTCGGTGCGCGTCCGGCCTTGGCCGCCGAACTTCCCCCGGCCCGCGCGGACATTGGTGTCTCGGCCTACCCGTTTCCGCTTGGCCAGGTCCGGCTCAATCCCGGTCGGTTCATGGACAACCAGACCCGCACGCTGAACTACCTGCGGTTCGTCGACGTTGACCGGCTGCTCTACAACTTTCGGGCCAATCACAGGCTCTCCACTAACGGCGCGGCCTCGAACGGCGGCTGGGACGCCCCCAACTTCCCGTTCCGCACGCACATGCAGGGCCACTTCCTGACCGCCTGGGCCCAAGCGTGGGCGGTCCTGGGTGACACCACATGCCGGGACAAGGCGAACTACATGGTGGCCGAGATGGCCAAGTGCCAGGCCAACAACGCAGCCGCCGGATTCGGCACCGGCTACCTGTCTGGCTTCCCGGAGTCCGACTTCACCGCGCTAGAAGCCCGCACCTTGAGCAACGGCAACGTCCCTTACTACTGCATCCACAAGACCCTCGCCGGGCTGCTCGACGCGTGGCGGTACCTCGGCAACACCCAGGCCCGCACGGTGCTGCTGGCGCTCGCCGGCTGGGTCGACACCCGTACCTCACGGCTGTCCTCGAGCCAAATGCAGAACATGCTGGGCACCGAGTTCGGCGGCATGAACGCTGTGCTCACCGACATCTACCAGCAGACCGGCGACAGCCGGTGGTTGACCGTCGCGCAGCGCTTCGACCACGCCGCTGTGTTCAATCCCCTCGCCTCCAATCAGGACCAGCTCAACGGGCTGCACGCGAATACCCAGGTGCCCAAGTGGATCGGCGCCGCCCGCGAGTACAAGGCCACCGGCACGACCCGCTACCGCGACATCGCCACCAACGCCTGGAACATCACCGTCAACGCCCACACCTACGTCATCGGCGGCAACAGTCAGGCCGAGCACTTCCGCCCACCGAACGCCATCGCCGGCTACCTCAACACGGACACCTGCGAGCAGTGCAACACGTACAACATGCTCAAGCTGACCCAGGAGCTGTGGCTGATCGACCCGAATCGGGCGGCGTACTTCGACTACTACGAGCGGGCGCTGCTCAACCACCTGATCGGTGCGCAAAATCCGAACGACAGCCGCGGCCACATCACCTACTTCACTCCGCTGAACCCCGGTGGCCGCCGAGGCGTGGGGCCGGCGTGGGGCGGCGGCACCTGGAGCACCGACTACTCGTCGTTCTGGTGCTGTCAGGGCACCGGCATCGAGATCAACACGAAGCTGATGGGCTCCATCTACTTCTACAACGACACGACTTTGACGGTGAACCTGTTCGTGCCGTCGGTGCTGGACTGGACGCAGCGGGGCATCACGGTGACCCAAAGCACCACTTACCCGGTCAGCGACACCACGACGCTCACGCTCTCGGGCTCGATGAGCGGCTCGTGGAGCATCCGGGTACGAATCCCGTCCTGGACCAGCGGCGCCACCATCAGCGTCAACGGCCAGGCGCAGAGCGTCGCGGCGACGCCGGGCAGCTACGCCACCGTCACCCGGCCCTGGGCGGCGGGTGACACGATAACGGTGCGGCTGCCTATGCGGGTCATCATGCAGGCCGCCAACGACAACACCAACGTCCAGGCCATCACGTACGGCCCAGCCGTGCTGTGCGGTAACTACGGCAACACTTCGCTCGGCTCACTACCGACGCTCAACACCTCGTCGATCACCCGGACCAGCACCAGCGCGCTGGCTTTCACCGCGACCGCCAACGGCGCCACCGTCAACATCGGCCCCTTCCACGACGCGCACGGCTTCAACTACACCGTCTACTGGAACACCGGATCAAGCGGTGGCAGCGGCACATACAAGCTGACCAACGCAGCCACCGGCCTGGTCTTGGGCGTGCAGAACATGTCCACAGCGGACGGTGGCCTGGCGGTCATGTGGGGTGACACCGGCACCGCCGACCACAACTGGGTGATGGTGACCGACGGCAACGCCGTCCGGTTCCGCAACGCCAACAGCGGCAAGGTCCTCGGTGTGGAAAACATGTCCACAGCGGACAACGCGCGGGTGCTTCAGTGGGCCGACAACGGCACCGCCGACCACCGCTGGATCTTGGTAGACAACGGCGACGGCACCTACCGGATCCGCAACGCCAACAGCGGCAAGCTCCTCGGCGTCCTCAACGGCAACACCGCCTGGGGCGCCCAAGCCGTCCAAGACTCCGACAACGGCAGCGCCGACAACCGCTGGCGCCTCGTTCGCATCAGCTGAATATCCGGGCTGTGGGCCCACTACCGTGGGCACACGGGTCGAAGAGCAAGCTTGGCAAGCGGCGCGGCACCATATGGTGCCGCGCCGCTTGTGGATCAGGTGGCGGTGCAGGTGAGCGAAGGTGGGCTGCTCGTGGCACTCCCCGAGCCGATGAAGCCAAACGCCGTACTGGCGCCGGCGCCGAGCGATCCGTTGTAGGAGACGTTCCGCGCGGTCACGCTGGCACCGCTCGACGTGACCGTGGCGTTCCAGAACTGGGTGACGGCCTGCCCGTTGCTGAACGTCCAGGTGACCGTCCAGCCGCTGATCGAGGTGGAGCCGGCGGTGATCCGCACCTCGGCCTGGAAGCCACCGGACCATTGGCTCGTCACGGAGTACGTCGCCGCGCATGACCGACCACCTGGCGGCGGCGTGGTGGGCGGCGGGGTTGTAGGCGGCGGGGTTGTAGGCGGCGGCGTCGTGGGCGGCGGAGTGGTGGGCGGCGGAGTGCCGCCGCCAAAGGTGAATGCGTCGACGTCGAACAGGTAACCCGAGCCACCGGTGAACACCAGGAACAGGTTGTGCGTGCCGGCCGGCGGGGTGACGGTACCCGTTACGGTGGCCCACGTCTCCCAGCCGCCGGTTGGCGCGACCGTGGCCGCACCGATGACAGGTCCGGTGGCCGAGCCGGTGCGCAGCGAGATGGTGCCGCCGGCACCGGCGGAGGCGACCCGGGCCGTGAACGACGTGGCCCCGCTCAGGTTGTACGGCGTGAACGAGATCCAGTCACCATTCTCGATGAACCCGACCGCGTTGCCGCCGTTGGCCGACGGCTTGGCCACGACGGTGACGCCCTGCTGGCCGCTGTGGTGCTCGGCCTGGCGGGTCCTCGGCTGCATGACCGCCTGCGGCGAGGTCACCGGCGTGGTCGAGCCGGCCGGGGTGTACTCGGCCACCAGCACGCCGAAGATGTTCGCGTTGGTGTCGTGCTCGCCGTCCGCAGTGGTCTGTATCGTGCCCGAGCACCCGGTGGTGCTGGTTATGTCATGACCGTGGCTGTCGTGCCCCAGGGTGTACTTGACCCTCACGCGGCTACAGTCGACGGTCGGCGCGTTCGCGTCGGTGACCGTGACATCGAACGGAATGGCGTCGCCAGGGCTGAACAGCCTCCCGTTCACCGGCAGGTTCAGAGCGACCGTCGGCCGGCCCACCCCGATCACCAGGCTCGCCGTCGAGCTGCGGCCGGTGCTGTCCCGCACTGTGAGCGTCGTCGTGAACTCGCCGTTGCTGGCAAAGGTGAACGACGGGTTGGCGGCGGTCGAGTCGATGGTGCCGTCCGTGGTGAAGTCCCACGCGTACGTGATGGCGTCACCATCTGGGTCGCTGGAGCCGGCCGAGCTGAACCGCACAGTCAGCGGCGCGTTTCCGCTCGTCGGGTTCGCAGACGCGGACGCGATCGGCGACCGGCCGCCAGAGTTGTACTCGATCCGGTACACCGCCGAGCTGGCGTCACCGCTCCCCCAGCCAGTGCCGTAGTCGAGCACGTAGAGCGCGCCGTCCGGGCCGAACTCCAGGTCCATCACCTGGGTACCGGTGTAGGCCGGGAACGCGTCGATCGCGCCCACCCCACCGGAGGACGTCACTGTGGCCGCCTTGATCCACCGTCGCCCGAACTCCCCGAGGAACACCTTGCCGTTCATCGCCGCCGGAAACTTCGCGTCGGAAGCGAGCGAGGCGCTGTAGTTGTACACCACTGCGCCCATCGGCGACAGGCCGCCACTACCGAGCGCCGGCGGGTTCTGCTCACCGCCGTACGGCAGCCAGGCTCTCTGCGACGGGGGCAGCTGGGTGATGCCGGTGTTGTTGCGCGAGTTGTTCACCGGCCCGCCGGTGCAGTTGAACGCGGCACCTGAAGGGCCGGACGGGAACGTGAAGTCGATGTACGGCGTGTTGTAGTTCGAGCAGTACGGCCAGCCGTAGAAGCCTGGCTGCGTAATCCGCTCGAAGGAGACGTTGGCCGCCGGCCCCCGGGTGGGGCTGCTGGTGCCAGCGTCTGGGCCGTATTCGCCGAGGTACACAACGCCGGTCGCCTTGTCCACGGACATCCGGAACGGGTTGCGGAAGCCCATCGCGTAGATCTCGGGCTTGGTGTTCGCCGTACCCGACGCGAACATGTTGCCCGCCGGGACCGTGTATCCACCGCCCGCGCTCGGCCGGATCCGCAGCACCTTGCCACGCAGGTCGTTGCTGTTGCCCGACGTGCGCTGGGCGTCGTAGGCCGGGTTGCGGTCGGCCCGCTCGTCGATTGGCGTGTAACCGCTGGAGTCGAAGGGGTTAGTGTCGTCCCCTGTGGACAGGTAGAGGTTGCCCGCCGCGTCGAAATCGATGTCACCGCCGACGTGGCAGCACATGCCGCGACTGGTCGGCACCTCCAGGACCGTCACCTCCGACGCCGCGCTCAGTGTGAAGTCCGCGTTCACCGTGAAGCGGGACAGCCGGTTGACCCCGTTGAACGGAGCGAACTGCGCCGCCGTACCCGTTGCCGGCGCGTCACCGCCTGGTGTGGACAACCGCGGCGAGTAGTACACATACACCCACCGGTTGGTGGCGAAGTTGGGATCCACCTTGATGCTCTGCAGCCCCTCCTCGTCATGCGTGTACACCGGGATCGTCAGCGCCACCTTGGTGTTGCCGGCCGGGTCGGTGTACCGGATCGTGCCGTCCCGCGAGGTGTGCAGCACACCCCGGTTGGGCAGCACCGTCAGCCCCATCGGCTCGCCCACCTCGGCGACCCCTTTGGCCAGGTTCACCTGGTTGTAGCCGGCCTGCGGCGGCTGACCGGTCGCGCAGTTGCCCGTGCCCTGCGCCGCGTACCGGATACCACCCAGCAGGTGGGTGCGGAAGTTGGCCTCGCTGTAGCTCTCGATCGTGTGGCCCATGCCGGTGTACCACGAGCGGCCACCGTCGTAGCCACGACACCACGCGATCGGGTGGTCCCCACCCATCGAACCGCCGGTGTAGGTGCTCTCGTCCAATGTGGCCAGTACGTGGACCTGCGAACGCGGGTTGGTGCGGTAGTTGTACCACTCGTCGAACCGCGACCACGCCGCCGGCAGCCCAGCCGTCGACGGGTGCGTCGCGTCCTCGATCCGCACGGTCGCGTTCTGGTTCGCCGGATGGCTGGCGAAATACGCGCCGACCAGGTTGCCGTACCACGGCCAGTCGTACTCCGTGTCCGAGGCCGCGTGGATGCCCGCATAGCCCCCACCTGCGCGGATGAACTGCTCGAACGCCGCCTGCTGTCCGGCATTGAGCACGTCCGCAGTGGTCGATAGCCAGATCACGGCCTGGAAGCGAGCCAGGTTGGAGGTGGTGAACTGGGCAGCGTCCTCCGTGGTCTCCACGGTGAAGTTGTTCGCGGCGCCCAACTGCTGGATCGCCGTGATACCCGCTGGGATCGAGTCGTGCCGGAACCCTGCCGTCTTACTGAAGACCAGAACGTTGAAATCCGCCGCGGCCTGTGCCGGGACCGCGGTGAAGCTCACCGCGGCCAAGACCATGGCAAAGCAGAGGGCCAATCTTCGAAACATTATCGGTGGTCTCGCTTCCTGTCGTATGAATCAATGCCACAACGGCCGCCGAACCCCCGACTGGCAGCACCACAGCTAACGCCCCATCCCGGCGAACGCGGGCGGTGCTGGCCCGCACCACCAGCCACAGAAGACGGCAGTCACCGACGGGTCACGGGCGAGTGCCAGCCCCCGTTCGTATCCGGACTCGGCGCTCCACTGCCCAGGCCGGCGCGCCGGTACCGGCGCGCCGGCGGCGCGCAGAGCGCTACTCCATCCCACGACGCGTTCCTGCGCCTCGGGCCAGTCGGGTGTGCCGGCCACGTGGTGGACGGTGGTGTGGCCGAGGTCGAGCAGGTGCTGGGTGGCGAGGCTAGCGCCGGTCTGGTTGTCGATGCGGACGGTGGGCACGCTGTCGCTACCCCGCCGCCCACGCCGACGGTGGGCAGGCCCGACGGCACCAGGAGGAGCGCGTCCATGAACGAGGGCTTGGACGCGATGGCGACGATGCCCTCGGCCACGTGCTGGCAGAGGCGGTCGACCGCCTCCAGCACCGACCGGCGTTCGGGGGTATGGACGTTCGAGACGGCCGCGCGCGCCACGTCGCGCATGATCGAGCGTGGCCGGTAGCCGCAGTGGCGCGGCTGAGCCCGGCCGCCGCGATGAGCCTGCGACGTGTGAACGCGAACATCGACGAGGTCATCGTGGTAACCCTCTCTTGGATGCGGGGGTGCCAAGTAGCGCACAGCCGCCAGACATCACACGTTAGATCTCCCATCGGAGTCAGTCAATGCGCTCCGAGCACCGACCTCGATGAATATCTCCAGCCCAGGGGCGATCCAACATCGACCTCCCTCCCTACCGAAAGTAGGGAATCATCTGATGTATCGGTCAGAAGGGCTGCCCGGCATGTAGGTTGACCCGTCGCCGACACGAAGGCGAAAATGGGCGTCGATGTCTCGCACAGCCGAAGTGATCAACAGCATCAAGCGCATGATCCTCGACGGCGTGTTCCGGCCCGGAGACCGTCTGCCGGTCGAGAAGGAACTCGCCGAGTCGCTCGGCGTCTCGCGCGGCTCCCTCCGCGAAGGGATCTCCGCCCTGTCGATCCTCGGCGTGGTCGACACGCGCCAGGGCGACGGCACGTACATCACGAATCTCGACGTGACCCACCTGTTGGCCCCGATGGGCTTCGTGGTCGACCTCGAAGGCCGAGGCGACGCCCGCCACGTCCACGCGGTCCGCCGGCTGCTGGAGTGCGAAGCGGCCCGGCTGGCGGCCACCAGGATCACCGACGGAGCGCTCCAGGAAGCCCGGACGCTGCTCGACGAGGCGACGCGGATCGCGGCCGAAACGCCGCATGACCACGAGCGCATCATCGAGATCGACATCAAGTTCCACCGCATCATCGCCGCGCACAGCGGCAACTCGGTGCTGGTGGGTCTGATAGACGCGTTCGCCGGCCGTACGGTGCGGGCGCGGCTGTGGCGGAGCCTGCACGAGGAGGGTGCCGACTGGCGCACGCACGAGGAGCACCTCGCCGTCTGGAAGGCGCTCGCCGCGCACGATCCGGAACGGGCACGCATCCGGATGGCCAACCACCTGCTCGGCGTCGAGGAATCCCTGCGCGGGCTGCCCGACGACGACACACGGTCCACCAACTGATCGAGGAGCGAGTGCGGAAGGTGGAGCCAGAGGCCTCGGCGCCGCAAGTGCCGGTGCGGAGCTTGCCCCTCCGCACCGGCGTTTCCCATGGGGCTGCCTCAGGTCGGGGTGAGGACGCCCGCGGTGCCATTGGCCCGGAAGCCGAAGAGGGGTGGCGGCGCTGGGTCGCCCGGTCCCCCGCGCCGCCGTGCGGGATGTGGTCTAGCGGGTGGGACACGGCGCTGGCTCAGTCACCGCACGCGGAGCCGTTGAGGGTGAACGCGGTCGGTTTGGTGTTGCTGCCGGACCAGCTGGAGATGAACCCGAAGCTCGCGGTCACACATGGGCTGATCGATCCGTTCCACGAAACGTTCGTCGCGGTGACCTGTGTGCCGCTCTGCGTGTAGGTCGCGCCCCAGGCCTGGTTGAGCTGTTGGCCGTCGGCGAACGACCAGCGCAGGCTCCACCCGTTGACGGGCGCGGTGCCGGTGTTGCGGATCGTCGCCTCCCCTGGAAGCCGTCGGGCCACTGGCCGGTTATCGCGTACGTGACCTGGCAGGGGCCGGTGGACGGGGGCGGGCTCGTCGTGGGTGGTGGGGTCGTCGGGGTCGTGGGCGTGACGGTGGGGCTGCTCGATCCGCCACTGACCCGGTAGACAACAGTGCCGTGGCCGGGCACGCTCGCGCTGATGGCGCCAGAGGTGGTGCTGACCGCGTTGGTCCACGCGTCGCGCAGGGTGAACGAGCTGCCCGACAGGCCGGTCGCGGACGCGGTGGTGCTGATCGTGGTCGTCGAGGTGCCCTGGTTGAACAGGGCCACAGCGCGGTCCCCATTGGACAGACGCTTGACGAGTATGCGACGGGTGCCGTCAAAGGAGAGTTGGGTGGCCTGCAGGCCGAGGGCGTCCTGGCTGAGGCCGATGAGGTTCTGGTTCTTCAGGATCGTCTGGGTGGCCGCGTTCATATTCCGCAGGTCATTCCCGGCGATGAGGGGTGAGGCCATGATGGCCCACAGCGCGAAGTGGGAGCGCATCTCGGTGTCGGTCATGCCACCGCGGCCGACCTCCATCATGTCCATGTCGTTGAACGAGCCGGGCCGGGCGTAGTTCGCCAGTGGCACGGTGACGTTGACGTTGGCGCGGCGAACTGCCGTGCGTCTTGTGCCTCGCGGCCTTGAGCACCGGTCTGTCCAGGGTAGGAACCGAAGTACTGCGCGCACGTCCGATCGAGTGGTCCCTGGTAGATGCCGAACTTCAGGCCTCTGGCGTGGATGTAGTCGCCGAGGGCCTTCATGCCACTGGGAAACCGGCTCGGGCCGCCTTGCAGGTTGCCGGCCGAGTCACGGTTGGGGTTCATCCAGCAGTCGTCGACGACGACGTAGTGGTAGCCGGCATCGCGCATGCCGGAGCTGACCATCGCGTCGGTCATCTGCCGGATGAGAGTCTCGTTGATGTTGCAGCCGAACGTGTTTCAGCTGTTCCAGCCCATGGGCGGGGTGCGGGCGACTCCGTTCCCCAGCGCCTGCGCTTCGGAGGTCCGCAGCACAGTCACGGCCCCCGCGGCCGCCACCAGCATCCCGACCACCAGCGCGGCCGCCATCCTGCGGCCGTGTTCAAGGTGTCTCATCGCTTCTCGGTCCCTTCCCGAGGTGCCAGTCAGGTGGTCGTGCAGGCGATGTTGGCTGGAGGGTTGTTCGCACCGCTCACTGAGGCGATGAACCCAAACGTGGTGGAGCCGCCGGCGGGGAGCGCGCCATTGTAGGCGACATTCGTCACCGTGACGTTCGCGCCGTTCTGCGTATGTGTGCCGCTCCAGATCTGGTTGATGATCTGTCCACTGGGGAACGTCCAGCTGACGGTCCAGCCCCGGATCGGCGACGAACCCGCGGTCACCGTCACCTCACCCTGGAAGCCGCCGGGCCACGAGCTCGTGACGGCGTATACGGCACGCGCCCCCGATGACGGTGTGGGTGACGTTGTCGGGCTCACCGACGGAGAGGCGCTCGGCGTCGAGGTCGACGTCGGCGTCGGCGTGGCCGTGACGGTCGGTGATGCCGTCACACCGGGCCGGGCCGCGCGGTAGGTGCGGCCTGCCTCGACGGTGAGCTGGACGACGTCGGCCTCCGGTCGCGTAGTGGCGGGTGTGCTGCCGTCGGCGAGGTCGACGAGCGTGAAGCTCCCGGTGAACAGCCGAGCGCGGAGCCTCACCGTGCCGTCGCGGTCGGCCCGGATACGGAACTCGTCTGCCTGGCCGCTCGTCCAGGCCATGCCGACGGTGTATCCACCCCGCCCGCGCAGGCCGGTGACGCTGCCGGTGGGCCAGGCCGTTGGTAGGGCGGGCAGTAGGTGCAGTTCGCCGTTGTGGCTGTGTAGCAGCATTTCGGCGATGCCGGAGGTGGCGCCGAAGTTCCCGTCGATCTGGAATGGCGGGTGCAGGTCGAACATGTTCGGCGCGAGCCGGTCCGTGCGTACCAGATCACGCAGGAGCTTGTACGCCCGTGCGCCGTCCTCCAGCCGGGCCCAGAAGTTGATTTTCCACGCCAGCGACCAGCCGGTCCCGTCATCACCGCGCAACTCCAGGGTCTGCCGCGCGGCCTGATACAACTGCGGCGTACCCCGCCTAGTGATCTGATTGCTCGGATGCAAACCATACAAGTGAGAGACGTGCCGGTGGGTGCGCTCGGTCTCCACCCAGTCAGCCAGCCACTCCTGCACATTGCCGCGCGAACCCACCCGCGTCGGCGCCAACCGGTCCCGCGCCGCCAACACCTGGGCACGCAAACCAGCGTCCACACCGAGAACCTCGGCGGCCCGCGCACACCCGTTGAACAGATCCCGCAAAATCTGATTGTCCATCGTCGGCCCCGCACACACACTGGCATTGCTGTGGTGCGGCAACTCCGGCGAGTTCGACGGGTTCGTGACCAGAAAACCCAACGTCGGATGCGTAACCAGCGTGTCCAGGAAGAACTGCGCGGCCCCCTTCATCGCCGGGTAGTTGACGCGCAGGAACTCCACGTCCCCGGTAAACAGGTAGTGATCCCAGATCATCGTGGCCAGCCAGGCACCACCGGTCTGCCACATACCCCACACCGCGCCGTCGACCACCGACGCGCCCCGCCACCCATCGGTGTTGTGATGCGCCACCCAACCGCCGGCACCGTACTGCACCTGGGCCACCCGGGCACCGGTCACGGTCAGGTCTTTGATCAGGTCGAACACCGGCAGGAAACACTCGGACAGGTTGGTGGTATCAGCGGGCCAGTAATTCATCGGCAGGTTCGCGTTGATGGTGTACTTCGAGTCCCAGGATGGGGCCATTAGCTCGTTCCAGATGCCCTGCAGGTTCGCCGGCTGGCTCCCCGGCCGCGAGGACGAGATGAGCAGATACCGGCCGAACTGGAACAGCAACGCCGAGAACTGGGGATCATTCACGCTCGCGTGCTGCGCGATCCGCACATCCGTCGTCTGGTCGGCCGCGGCCGTGCGGCCCAAATCGATCGTCACCCGGTTGAACAGCGCCTGGTGGTCGGCGACGTGCCGGGCCCGCAGCTGGTCGAAGCCGACGGTGCGGGCGGCGTTGAGGTGGCTTCGCGCGATGCCCTGGTAGTCGCCGTTGACGGTGCGGTAGTTGAGGTAGCTGGAACCGATCGACACCAGCAGTGTCACGCTGGTGGCGCCGGCCACGCGCATGGTGCCACCCGAACTAGTCACGGTGCCACCAGTCGCAACGGCGTGTGCCAACGCCAGGAACCGCACCTGCCCGCTGATGCCCTCCATATTGCCGGAGACGCCGTCGAGGCCGATCGTCGCGGCGTCCGGGCTCGACACCGTCGTCCGTTGTGGACTGTCGAAGGTGGCGTTGAACGTGATCGAACCGGCCCGATCGGCGGTCAGCCGAACCGCGATCACCTGATCCGGCGCGCTCGCGAACACCTCCCGCTGATACCGCACCCCGTTCAACACGTAGGTGACGGTGGCGGTGGCGGTGGTGAGGTCCAGCGTCCGGTTGTACTGCGACGCCCCACTGGCCGAACCGAATACCAGCCGAAGGTTGCCGACCGGCTGGTACGCCAGCTGCCCGACGGGCCTGCTCAACATCGTCTGGTTGATCAGGTCCTGTGCCTGGGTCCACTGGTCGGCGAAGACGCGCCGCCGGATCTCCCCAATGTTGGCGACCCCGGCAGGATTGCTCGAATCGTGCGGCCCACCAGCCCAGACCGTGTCCTCGTTGAGCTGCAACCGCTCGGTATCCACGTTCCCGAACACCATCGCGCCCAAGCGACCATTGCCAATCGGCAGCGCCCGAAGCCAGTCGGTGCCGGCCGGCTCGTCGTACCAGAGGGCGAGGTCGTTCGCGGCGAGCACCTGCGGCGGCGCCACCGCACCGGCCTTGGCCGCCGCGGTCCATCCCGCCGGCAGCAGGGCGGCGCCGGCCCCGACGGCTCCCGCCTGGAGCAGGTTCCTTCGTGTGACTTCAGACATGGCGTTTTCTCCAGGCAGTGCGGGTCAGGGGCTGGTGAAGGTGATGGATGGTGTGGATGGCGCACCGTCGGCGACCGTGACATCGCCTTGGAAGCCGCCGTTGCTGAGCTGGGCGACGTTCATCCCACCCTCACGGGAGGGCTCCGTCTTCACCCCGACCGCCCAGGCAATCGTCTCCGCCACCTGCCGCACATACGGGTCGAGGGTGCCGACATCGGCGGCGGACGCGACGCTGCCGATGTTGCCGCTCAGCAACGCACCCCCGACGGGCCTGGCGATGAAGCTGCGTCTCAACATCGTGTTTTGCCCTTCCGGGGGTTGAGGGCGACCGCCGCGCATGTTAGCGCTAACAATCCCGAAATGGGACTCGACCCGCCCGCATCAACTAGGGCATTACAAGAACGCCCACCATCGATGCTTGGAGATTGCCAGATTGTTCACGATCCTTCAAGAGGGAGCCGTCAAAAGCATACTTGGAATGCGGTTTTCGATTTGCGACTGTCGACAGCGGTCGCGGATAACACTTTTCTCGCGGACGGCCAGAAATAGCGCGTGGCGCACATGCCACAGATGCGCGTCGACCTCAGCCGCCCCACACGTTGATCGACGAGGGCGCCGAACATCGAAGCCTAGAGCCGTACCCGACCGGGACGGCGGCGGGCACACCTCGATGCTCGAATCGATTCGAACGCGGACGTCCTAGCAGCGTCTCGGACGTCGAGGAGATCAAGTCCGTGAGGACGAGTGGTCACGGCGACCTTCCCATGGCGGTGACAGTGACAACCAAAGCATGGTTGGATATTGCCGAGCATCGATGTACGGTTAGGGGCGCTCCCAGATTGCGTCCTCCACTCTGCTCGAGGAGCTGAAACATGTCGCGACGGCGTTGTCGCCCGGCCGCCATGCTGGCCGGCCTGCTCGTTCTGGCTTTGTCTGCGTTCCTGTTGGCCTCGGTGTCGGTGGCCGGCATCGCCGTGGCCGGCACATCCCACACCCGCGCGGTGCCACTCACTGAGCTAACCGTGGTGTCCGAACAGGTGGCTTCCGGCCTGCGGCGTCCGATCGCGATCACCGGGCTGCCGGATGGCCGGATGCTGATCGCGGAGAAGGACGGCACCGTCCGCGCCTACCACCCCGACACCGGCTTGGCGGCCGAGCCGGTGCTCGACCTCACCGCCCGGATCGACACGTCGGACAACGAGCGCGGCCTCCTCGGCATCACGCCTGCGCCGAACTTCGCGCGGACCGGGATCCTCTACGTGGCCTACACGAGCCTGCCGGCCGGTGCGCTGACCCTGGCGCGAGTGCCGATCGGCGCTCCCGAGCGGGTGCAGGTGCTGCTCACCCAGGAGCACGCCGAGTACGGCAACCACAACGGCGGACAGGTGGCGTTCGGCCGCGACGGCTACCTCTACTGGTCCCTCGGCGACGGCGGCCACGCAAACGACCCGTTCAAGGCCGGTCAGAACCTCGGCACCCTGCTCGGCAAGATCGTGCGGATCGATGTCAACCGCACCTGCGGGGCGAAGCCCTACTGCGTGCCCTTCGACAACCCGTTCGTCCGCGTGGCGGGCGCGCGGCCGGAGATCTGGCTCTATGGGCTGCGCAACCCGTGGCGGTTCTCCGTCGACCCGGTCGACGGCTCGCTGTGGATCGGTGACGTCGGCCAAGGCCTGGTCGAGGAGATCAACCACATCCGCCCGTGGCAGGGTGGGGCGAACCTCGGCTGGTCCTGCCGGGAGGGCACCCCGGTGTTCGACCCGCAGCAATGCCGGTCGGGCGTGCGGTACACCGACCCGGTCTTCGAGTACGAACATTTCCTTACGGAGAACTGCTCGGTGATCGGCGGCGTGGTGTACCGAGGGTCCGCCACCCCGGAGGCATGGGGGACCTACGTCGCGAGCGACTACTGCTCGACCCTCGCGTTCGCCGTGCGTCCCAAACCCAGGGGCGGCTACGAGTCCGCCACGATCGGCAAGTTCCCCACCCAGCCGACCGCGATCGGCACCGATGTGCACGGCGAGCTGTATGTGCTCAGTGACCTCCCGGGATGGCTGAGCCGGGTGCGGTTCGAGCGGGTCCAGCCAGCCTCTGGCGGCGGGGTGGCGAACCGCTGAACCTCGGTGCAATCCCTCCGCATCCGCAAGACGCCGGTCAATGCCTATTTCGCGATCGCGACCACCGCCGCCCGGCAAATGATGACGTCGTCGATGCCTACCCCGAACTGCCCGCCCTGGCCGCCCGGTTCCCGCGACGCCGACTCATTCTCGACGGCGAAAACGTCAGCCTCGACACCCATGGCGGACCGAGGAGCTACGCCGCCGCGAATTTCAACCTGTCCGTTGGACGCGGGCGTCCACTGTGGGCATGCTGACCGGTGCGTGGGGCTCTGCGGACACATCTGGCTGGCGCAGCCGCAGTGGCGCCAGTTCGTCGATGGCGCCGGCGTCGAGTAGAGCCAGGAACGCATCGGCCACGACAGGGTCGAACTGCGTACCGCGTCCTTGGAGGATTTGTTCGCGAGCCTGACTCTCGGTCAGTGGCGCGGAGTAAGGCCGGTCGGCGCGCATAGCAGCCCAGGAGTCGCACACCGCGATGATGCGCGCCTCGATAGGTATGTCATCGCCGGCCAGGCCTGCTGGATAGCCGGTGCCGTCGAAGCGCTCATGGTGGCCGGCTACCAGTGGGGCGAGGTCGGCCCGGTCGCTCAGATCCACCAGAAGCCGGGCACCCTCCTCCGGGTGCCGGCGCAGCACGCGCCATTCGGCGTTGGTCAGATTGCCGGCCTTGGTGAGGATCGCCTCGTCCACGTTTATCTTGCCGATGTCGTGCAGCCGGGCGGCCGCGGCCGCCCGGCGCAGCGCCGCCTGGCCCAGTCCGAGCCGCTCGCCGGTGAGCAATGCCCACCGCGAGACCGCCGTGCTGTGCTCGTGGCTGCTGAGCCGGGCGTCGATCTGGTCGGCGAGCCACACCAGCCCAGCGGGTAGGTCGGGGTCCGTGTCCAGAGCAGGGTCGGCGATGCGTCCAGCGGCCACGACGCGATCCCGGCCATGCGCCTTGGCCCGGTACAGCGCACCGTCCGCGTCGTGGATAAGCCCTTGGATGTCCGCCAGCGGGCGTCCGCCGCGTATCCCGGCGCTCGCCACGCCGAGAGATGCCGTGGGCCGGACCTCGCGGCTGTCGGGCAGGGTCATGGGTATGCGGGCGAGTATCCACCGCACCCGCTCGGCCACCTCCAGGGCCGTCTCCTCGTCGGCGCCGGGAAGAAGGCACACGAACTCCTCCCCGCCGTAGCGGGCGACCAGATCGCTCGGGCGCACCGCCCGGCATATGCGATTCGCGGTCTCCGCCAGTACGACGTCGCCGGCGGGATGGCCGAATGTGTCATTGATCTTCTTGAATCGGTCAAGATCGATCATGATTAGGCTGAGCGCAGCGCCTTGACGGGCCGAGCGGTCCGCCTCCAGCTGGAGCATCTCTTCAAAGAAGCGCCGGTTGTACAGGCCGGTGAGGCCATCGGTGATCGCTAGTCGCTCTTGTTCGCGGAGGGCGGCGTCTAGAGCGGTCGCGAGCCGGGTCCGGTCTCGGGTCACCAGGGCCTGCCGGATAAGGAGGCCGCCGAACAGCAGCACCGCGATGACCAGGGTGGACAGCCCGAGGCTGCCGTCGCCGAGGTGGTCGACGGCGGCCAGGCAGACGACCGTCACCACAGCCACCGTCGCGGGCAGCACCGCCGCGTCCCTGTCGAGCCGCCGCACGCGCGGCTCGTGCTCCGGTATCCGCGCCGCCGTGAGCGCGGCAACGCAGAGCAGCACCGCTTCCGCCTGCCAGCCGAGGTTGAGCCAGCTGGAGTCATCATACGAATGGATCGTGTACAGGTAGGAGTAACCAGCGTCCGACAGGCCCGCGAGGGTGAAGGCCGCACCGACGATCAGTATCGATCGTGGCACCGCCCGGTGGCCGCAAAGCCCCACGACGATCAGCAAGGTGATGATCGTGACGGCCAAAAGTGGGTATGCGAACGCCACGACCGCACCCAGCTGCGGTGACCGTGGCAGCAGCGGGCCGATCACCAGCGTCCAGCCCGCCGCACCCACGGCCAGCGCCACCAGCGCGGCGTCCAGCAGGCCCCGCAGTCTCCGGTCGGACCGGACGCCGCCGAAGCCGACCACGACCGCAGGCAACGCCAAGGCGTACGAAGCCAGATAGAGCACGTCAGCTGCGGAAGGAGTGGAGGCGCCGTCCGGGGCCAGATAGGCGTAGCCCGACCAGATCAGCTCGCCGGTGAGCCATAAGAGATTCGACGCCGTCAGCAGCCACCATGTTGGGCGTAGGCGACTGGTGACGCGCCGGGCCGCCAGGTAGCACAGCGGCACCATAAGGACCAGGGGCGCCAGATATATCACGTTAGAGACAAACCGGGCGAACGCCGGGGAGTCCCGACTCAAGGCCGTAAGCAGCGCATAGAACAGGAGCCAGGCCGCAGCGGCCACGACTGCCCGCCGTGTAAACCGACGCCGCGCCGCCATCCGATCCGGACCGACCGCCACCTTCGCCTCCGACATCGAGCCAAGCCGCACTCCTGCTGGACACACAGAGACGTATTGTGGATCACGAGATCACCGTCTGTGTACCCCCAAAACACATAACATCGCAACCAGTTCTCTCAACCCGACGATTTCACGTTGCGGATCTTGCTGTCGGCCATTCACAGAGCAGCAGCGATAGCCATACCCGACCGGATCGGAGAGCGCTTTCTGGCCCCGAGGGATGACCGGACGTTGGTGTCGATCATCCGGCGAACATACGGCGCGCCAACGACCGGCAGCCGCCGCACTGCCGGCCGCCCTCTCCCATACCGCATCAAGCGCGCTGGCCGGCGGCGCTTGCACTAGTCGGCGAGGTAGGAGGTTAGCGCGGCAGCTGACAGTGCCAGATAGAGCGCGGGCATCGGCGTGTTGCCGACGTCATGGGCACGCACGTGTGCGCCGATCGCCAACCCGAAGTAGCCAACCAGCGCGGCTGCGGCCGCGACCCCAGCCGGCGCCCACCATAGGCCAACGACAAGGCCTGCCGCACCGGCCAGCAGCAGCACCGCGAGGAGGTTGAGCCGTTCCTCCGGCACCCCCACGCGGCGGTACGTAGCGACGACCGAGGGGCGGTGGCTGAGCTTGCGTGCGGCGGCGAGGACGAGCAGGGCGGCAAGCAGAACAGAAATGATCGTGGTGGCGACGGTCATGGCGTGCCTCCAGGAAGCGGAATCTAAACGCTTGTACAATTTAACCCGTGAGTCCGCAGCGCAGCAACCGATCCGAGTTGATCGAGGGCACCCTCCGATGCCTGGAACGCCTTCCGCCGGAGCAGATCACCGCTCGAGCGATCGCCCACGAGGCGGGCGCGAACCTCGCCTCCATCACCTACCACTTTGGATCGAAGGACCAACTCGTCACGGAGGCGGTCATCGCCGGGCTCGACCGGTGGCTCGCGCAGATCGCGCACCGCCTCGACGAGCTCGGGGCACGTGCACCGCAGGAGCGGTTCCGCGCTGCGCTGGCCGTCGTGGCCGACAGCCGCCGGCAGCATGAGGGCCTCGCCCGCAACTTCCTCGGCGCGCTCGCCAGGGCCTCCCACGACGAACGGATAAGAGGCCTGCTATCTCAAGGGTTCCGGCGCACCCGCGGCGAGGTCGCCACGGTGCTCGGCCTAGGCACCGACGCCAGCGGCCGGGACGCCGCCGGGCTGGTACTCGCCCTCTTCAACGGCCTGCTCTTCCAGTCGTTGGTCGACCCGGGCCTCGCCATCGAGGGACACCGGATGGTGCGCGCGCAGGCCCGCCTCCGCACGGTCATGCCGCCGACGGGTGCGACGCACGGTCGCACGTCATGAGCAGTCCGTCGATTGAAGTTCGACACGATGGAGTACGCCAATCAGCGCCAGGCCGGCAATGGCCCCGACCACGGCGAGTTGAACTGTTGGACCAGCTTGGCCGCACCGCGAGGGCGACAGCGGTGGGAGATGGTGGCGAAGACCGCTTCGCCGACCCGGGTCCGACGCCACCGCTGGCTGAGGACCGCTTCGCCACCTGCGCGCCGGCCCGCGTACACCTGAGGCATGAGGCGCGCGGTTTGGCGGTGCTTAGCGTTAACGGAAAACGTCGACACCAATCACGTGCAGCACGTCGCGCCGTACCAGCTCCAGGCCCAGCCGTTCGGCGATCCGCCAACTGCCATGGTTGTCCGGTGAGGTGGTCCAGGTCGGCGTGCGACCCCGCGCCACCACGCCGGCGCACCACGCCCGTGCGCAGGCGGTGGCCAGCCCACGTCCACGCCACTGCGGCTCGGTCGCCACAACGGCGTCCTCGTGCCTGACGCCCAGGAAGAAGGTGCCGACCACCGCCACCAGCCGGCCGTCGACGAACGCACCGTGCGCGTGGGCATAGCTGGCCAACCCGGCGGGCCCGCCCCAGGTCTTGACGACCCAGGCGACCTCCTCGCTCAACCCCGCGACCGCCTCCGCGTCCGCCGCGGACAGTGCGCGCACGCCGGGCAGCGGACCCGACGGCGGACCGCTGTGCCCGGCCGGCAGCCGGTAGATGAGCCGGTCCCACACCATCCGGTCCGGGAAGGCCTCCGCCACCACCGGCGCGAACATCTTCGACGCGGCGAGAAACCCCGTGACTAGTGGGCGCAGCGCCGCCGGGTCGACCGCCGCCGGCGTACCGGCAAGCAGGTAATTGCCGCCTACCTCAACGAGCAGCGCCGACGGCGAAGGCCACCGGTCGGCCCACGCCCGGCCGTGCCCGGTGGCGACCACATGTCCAAGGATCGCGCCGGGGCCAGGCGCCTCTTCGGCCAACCAAGCAGCGATCGAGCCGCCTTCCAGTGTGACCCTACGCATCCGGCCATTGTTGCCAGCCTCGTCCATCCCGCCAGTGGCCCGGCCTGCTGCGGCACGACGTCCGCCATATCGCCGCGATGCGGGGCGTCCAACCATCTGGCCGTTGACCTTCGGCGTTTGGGTGCCATGTTGCGGTTCCGCGGTTCTCGGGCGCCGAGTAGAGCTACCGCGGTAAGCCTGGTTGACGCCAGCCACGGTGGCAAGGACACGAGGTCCGGGACGAGCCCAGCGGCCATGCGCGGCTGGCGGCCCTTACTTGGCCGTGTTAGGTTTTACTCGTGCAAGTAAAAGCGCGCACGTTCACGAACGAGGCGAGACGGGCGCACATCATCGAGCACGCCATCGCGACTATCGCCGAGCTGGGAGCCGCTGGGGCCTCGTTCGTCCAGATCGCGAAGCGTGCGGGGCTAAGCAGCACGCGGCTGATCTCTTACCACTTCGCCGGCAGGGACGAGCTGATGGACGAGGTGGCGCGACGGGTGCTCGCTGAGTTCACCGCGTTCGTGCTTCCCCGGGTTGATGCGCAGAGCACGGCGGCTGGCCAGCTACGCGCCTTCCTGGAGTCCAACGTGGACTTCATGCGTGAGCACCGGACCTACCTGCTGGCCCTGGCCGACATTCTCGGCAACGCGCGGAGGGCCGGCGGTGGCGGCGCCGCCACCCTCGCGTCGAACATCGCCGAGTCGGACCTGACCGCGATGGAGGAGCTACTACGCCAGGGGCAGCGCGACGGCGAGTTCCGCCGCTTCGATACCCGGGTGATGGCGGTGGCGGTGATGGCGCTGCGAAACGCCGTCATCAGCCAGCTCGCAGCCGATCCCGAACTGGACCTGGAGCCATACCGGCGCGAGCTGGTCGCGCTGGTCGAACGGGCCACCCAGAAGTAAACACCTGGAAGGGGACAAGCATGAACGACGACGCGGCACGCATCAGCCCCGACGCCGACGGCCAGGCGCGGCGCGGCAATGGCCTCAAACACCGGCTGCCGGCCGTGGCGCTGGTTGGAGTGCTCATAACCCCGACGACCGGCGCCGCCGCCGTCGACCACCAGGTGAGGACGCCGATGAACGGGCACCCCATCGTGCAGACCGATGCCGGCCCGGTGCGCGGCACCGTCATTGCGGAGCACCGCGTTTTCCAGGGCATCCCGTACGCTGCCGCGCCCGCGGGAAACCTCCGCTGGCGGGCACCCCAGCCGGTCACACCGTGGACACAGCCGCGGGACGCCACCAACCCGGGCAGCCCCTGCCCGCAGCTGCCCTCGTCGTACGCGGAGGTGACCAGTGTCGACGAGGACTGCCTGTCGCTGAACGTCATCGCACCCCGAGACGCGCGCCGCGGTGCCCGTAAGCCGGTCATGGTGTGGATCCACGGCGACGGCGCGGTCGGGGCCGGACACTTCTTCAACGCCGACCGGCTGACCGCCGACGGTGACGTCATCGCGGTCACCATCAACTACCGGCTGGGTGTCTTCGGTGGCTTCGGCCTTCCGGGACTGGACGGCGCGGGCACCTTCGGACTCCAGGACCAGCAGGCGGCGCTGCGTTGGGTACGGCGCAACATCGACGCGTTCGGCGGCGACCCACGCAACGTCACGCTGTTCGGCGTGTCCTACGGCGGCCTCGCCACCACCGCCCACCTCACCGCGCCACGGTCGAAGGGCCTGTTCGACCGCGCCATCATCGAGAGCGGCTTCGCCCTGATGGACCTGCCCGCCGAGGCCCTGTACCCCGGCCTCGGCGCCCTGCCGTGGTACGGCTGGCGCCCGGAAACGGAAGTCACCGAGGCCGGCACCTGGGTCGCCGGCGAACTCGGCTGCGACCCGACCGACCCCGCCGCCGCGCTCCACTGCCTCCGCGCGCTCCCCGTCGAGAAGATCCTGGAGTTCCCCCAGGTAATGAACATCTTCCAGCCAATCGCGTACGGCGGACGCATACTGCCAGAGCTGCCCGCCACGGCGCTGCGCGAGGGGCGCTTCCACCGGATGCCGGTGGTCTCTGGCGCCACCCGCGACGAGCACCGTACGTTCGTCGGACTGTTCCGGGTGCTCGCCGGTAATCCACTGACCGCACAGCAGTACCCGGAGCTGATCTCCGCCGCGTTCGGAGCGGACCAGGTCGAATCGATCATGCGGCGCTACCCGCTCACGAACACCGAGTCACCGAGCATCACCTGGGCCAGCCTGCTCACCGACCGAATGTGGGCGCGCTCGACGTTTGAGCAGCACCGGGCGCTGGCCACCCGAGTACCCACCTACGCCTACGAATTCGCTGACCGCGACGCGCCCGTGTACCTGCCGTTCCCAGACGACTTCCCGGCCGGCGCCTACCACGCAGGCGACACGCCATACGTGTTCCGCGACAAGCAGTTCACCGACACCGCCACCGCACAGCAGATCCGACTGTCCGACCTGATGATCCGCTACTGGACGAACTTCGCGCGTACCGGCGACCCAAACGGCGCCGAGCTCAACCGGTGGCCACGGTTCCGGCCCACCGAAGGCGTGCCACACGTCCAATCGCTCGCGCCCGACCGCATCGGCCCGGTCGACTACGCCGCCGAACACCAGCTTGACTTCTGGGCCGCCTTGGACACTTCCGGCCGGCGGCGGACTGCACGGTAACGGGGTGCACGGCAACGGGACCGGTGGTCACGTCACACCTCCGCCCGGCGAACGTATCCGGTCACAGCGCTAGCGGAGGGTTCGTGGCAGGCGGGCCGCGACCGCGATCGTGGCGAGGGTGCCGGCGGTGCCGGCGATCAGGAAGGTCGCTGGTGCTGAGGTGGCGTCCAGGAGCAGGCCGCCGGCTACGTAGGAGAGGGCGGCGGCGGCGCCGATGCCGGCGTACAGGTTGCCGAAGACGCGGCCGAGCAGGCCGGCTGGGACCTGCCGTTGGACGAGGGTGTTGGTGGCCACGTCCATCGCGGCGATGCCCAGCCCGCGCAGGGTCTGTAGCGCGAACGCCGCCGCGACCGCCCAGGCCAGTCCGGTGAGCAGGTTGCCGACGCTGCTGATCGCGAACCCGGCGACCAGCAGCCCGGCCATGGCGAACCGGCCGGCGTACCGGGACAGCAGTGCGTACCCGGCGAGCAGGCCGATGCCTACGCCGGCCAGCAGGATGCCCACCGCCGCGTCGCCGGTCTTGAACGTGTCCTTGGCGAGAACCACCAGGGCGACGTCGTCGATGCCGTTGCAGGCGACCACGGCGCAGAAGCCGAGCGCGATCACCCGTACCGCCGGCGTGGACCAGATGAAGCGCAGGCCCTCGCGGGCACCGGCGAGCAGCGCGGGCGCGGCGGGCGCCGGCGGGATCGGACGCAGCGTGGCAAGCAATAGGGCCGAGAGTCCGAAGGTGGCGGCGTCGACCAGCAGCGCGCCCCGTACCCCGGCGAAGGGAAGCAGCGCGGCGGCGAGCAAGGGGCCCACGGCCTCGGCACCGTTGGTGCCCAAGCCCAATGTGGAGTTCGCGACCGGTAGGTCGCGGTCCAGCACTAGGGCGGGTACGGCGGCCCGGGAGGCCGGCAAGAAGACCTGGCCGGCCAACGCGCGCAGGCCCACCAGGACCAGCACCAGCGGCAGGTGGTCCAGCGAGAGGGCGATCAGCACGAGCAGCGCCCCCTGGGCGAGCTCGCAGCCGATCATGACCCGGCGCAGGTCGAAGCGGTCACTGATCGCCCCGGTCAGCGGCCCGAACAGCGACGGCGCGAAGTCACCGACCAGCAGCAGCACCGACACCGCCAGCGCCTGCCCGGTCGAGTCCGCGACGTGCACCATGAGCGCGACCAGGCTGAGCGCGTCGCCCGCACTGGACAGAAAACGGGCCCCGCACAGGGACCGGAAGCCGCGATTGGCGGCCAGCAGCCCCACTGCGCTCACACGACCGCCCGTCCCCGGCCCGCCAGGGCCGGAACTCACGCCGCTAGGCACGTGGGGTGTTCCAATCAGTCCCGCCAGCGCTACCTGCCACCGCCGTTCCCGTTGCTACCGCTAACACCGCCGCTGCGAAGGCAACCACCGTTGTCCTGCCAATCGCGGTCACGGCGGCTGCCGCGCTATGAGCGTGCATGGTCAAGAACCTAGCCAACAAACGATACGGATCGGCTTCACTCGGCGCCTCTGGGCGGGCTTTGCGCCGTGCAGGCGGCGATGGCATCGGCGAGTTGCACTGGAGCGTCAAGCGAGACGAGTGTCTTGGCGTTCGGGACTTCCACGAAGTGGGCACTACCGAAGGCGTGCTGTAGTCGACGGCCTAGCTTCGTGGTGAAGGCGCGGTCGGCGGTGCCCCACACGATGGTGACCGGGCCGGTGAACTGGCTAAGCCGGGTCGACACGTCCAGCAGGTCCTTGGGCTCGGCCGCTTTGAGGAACTCGACAGCATCCCTACGGATCGCCTTGTCCCTGAGGCTCGGCTCGATCCAGGCTCGTGTTTGTGCCGGGTCGAGCTTGTTGGCGAGCAGCCCTAGCCCCAACGGCGAGTGCCGGAAGGCGCGCCATCGCATCGGCTGTAGGTTGATCTTCATTCGCGTCTCGCCCTTGAGCAGGGCGAATATGACGTTGAACGGAAATGGCGGGAAGGTGTCGAAGGCGTCGCAGTTGGTGAGGACGACCCGGCCGATCCGGCTCGGGTCCGTGTCGAGCAGGAACTGGCACAGCGCGCCACCGGTGTCGCCACCCACCAGCGTGACGTCACGCAGGTCGAGCGCCTCGATGAACAGCAGGATCTGCCTGGCGACGCCGCGCGGTGACTGGTCGGTTCCCGGCTTCATCGGGGTGCGGTGGGCGCCTAGGGGCCAGTCTGGCGCGTAGGAGCGAATGCCTTGTGCCGCGAGCAGGTCGGCAACACCGGACCAGAGCGACCCGTCCATCAGGAACGGGTGGACAAACACCACCGGCGGTGCGGCCGAGTCGGCCGGGCCGGCGACCCGGTAACTCACGACTCCGTGCGGAAGTTCTATCGACGTCACCTGGCGTCTCCTTAGGACGTGGGAACGTTACCGACCGGATCGCGCTCATCAGTGCGGGATGCCGGCTCTTCGCGGCCGTGGGTGCCGACACTTCTGGCGGATTCGCGAGAGTCATGCTGCGTAGCCTCGAGGCCTGGTCCCGTGTGGCTGCTGCGCTCGCCCCATACGGCCGTGCAAGACGAGCGCCCAGACAAGGGAGCCGAAGGCCGCCGTCGAGGCCAGCGTCCGGACGATGTTCCAGGCCACCCAGGGCGCAACGAAGTCGTCGCGTACAGCGGCCAGATTCTCGATTTGGTCGGGGTCACCCGCTTTCACCAGGTCTTCGTTGAGCGGGAAATGGAACGCGAAGGTGACGACGACCGTCATCGTATAGAGAGCGAGGCCGGCGACGATCCAGCCGGCGGTCTTGGGCGGGCCGGAGCGACGCGCCTGAAAGAGAGCGACCGCGGCGAGCGCCGGAGCACCGAAAAAGATGAGGAAGAAGGCCGGATTCTCTATCTTGTCGATCATCTGTTGCATCGCATCGACAAGCGTGCGGTCGTCGGCTGCGGTCAGACCCGGCATAACGGCGATCGACCAGTCGTAGAAGAGCCCTGCCAGCAGTCCCATGGCGATCACGGCCGCGCCGAGCACGATCCCCGCGGCGCGGTCAGGGCTCGTCGGGTGTGGGTGATCCCCGCCCATCCGTCGTCGGTCTCCACTGGCGGGGTCTCGGGGTGTGGTGTTGTTGCTGGCCATGTTGGCCTCCTTCGGCCCCGGGGCTGTTGTGGGCGTCTGTCCTCTGTGCACCCTGGGTCAACCGTTCTGGTCGTGAATGCAACACGTCCAGACTTCCGCGCTCGCATGGGACTGTCCATGACCAAAACGACGGGATCCATGCTTACTCGTCCACGGCATTGGATGACTAGGTAGGCAGCGCGCATGCTTGACGTCATGGAAACGCCCGATCCCTTCCCGCCGGCGGATCCCCTCGGCGAGGCACTGCACTTTCTGCGAATGAACGGCGCGTACTACTGCCGCTCCGAGCTCACCGCAGCCTGGGGCATCACGCTGCCGCCAATGCCGGGATACCTCTGGTTCCACGTGGTCACCTCGGGCCGGTTCTGGCTCGAGACCGGCGAGCAGGAGCAGGGATGGATCCAACTCGGAGACCTCGCGCTCGTGCCGCACGGGGACGGTCATGTCCTGCGCAGCGAACCGGGTGCTCCAGCGCCGGGGATTCTCGACCTGGAGCGTGAGCCCGTCAGCGATCGCTACGAAATCCTTCGCCACGGCGAAGGTGGCGCGCCTACCAGCCTCATCTGCGGGGCCGTCCGCTTCGAACACCCGGCCGCAGCCAACCTGATCGAGATGCTGCCGAGCACGATCCACATCGAGGCGTCCAACTCACCCCGCCTGGAGTGGATGCGCAGCCTCCTACGACTGATGGCCTCTGAGGCCGGCGAATTCCGGCCCGGAGGCGAGGCCGTGATCACACGCCTCGGGGACATCCTCGTAATTCAGGCAATCCGCGCTTGGATGGAGAGCGACCCGGCCGCGCAGAAGGGCTGGCTGGGAGCACTCCATGACCCCCAAATCGGCCGCGCCATCTCAAACATCCATCGCGACCCCGCTCGGCACTGGACCGTCGCCGCGCTGGCCCACGAGCTGGCAATGTCGCGCTCCGCGTTCGCCGCTCGCTTCACCGATCTAGTGGGCGAGCCGGTGATGAGCTACGTCGCACGCTGGCGCATGCACCTCGCGGTAGCTGCACTGAAGGAGGAGAGCTCCACCGTCAGCCAGCTCGCCGACCGGCTCGGCTACCGGTCCGAGGCCGCGTTCAGCCGCGCCTTCAAGCGCATCATCGGCGTCTCGCCGGGCGCGATTAGGAGAAGCACCAGCGATCAGGACCGCGCGCTGACCGCCGCCACACCAGGCTGAGAGCGCGACGCAGGGCGTCTACATCGGCGTGCGTACACGCCGCGAGGTCCATGCGCGCGACGCCGTACCCCCGATGACGGTGACCGACGGACGCCCACAAGCCCAGCTCCGACCACTCTGGACGCGTTGACGAAACGCCTCTCGAACGGAGCGAACACCATGACTGTCACGACTCCCCGACCCGCGGCCCCACGCCACCAGATGTTCCTCGACGAGGTGGTCACGCGCCTGACCCAGTGGCTGGCCAAACACAGCATCGACCTGCTCCGCGTCAGCCTCGGCGTGGTCTTCCTCGGCTTCGGCGTCCTGAAGTTCTTTCCCGGCGCCAGTCCAGCCGAAGCCCTGGTCGCCCGCACGATCGACACGCTGTCACTGGGCATCGTCTCCGGCCGCGCGGCAGTGCTGCTGACCGCGGTCGCCGAGTGCGTCATCGGCATCACCCTGATCAGCGGCAAGTTCCTCCGCGCCGGCCTACTGGTGCTAGCCGCCTCTCTGGTCGGCATCATGTCGCCGCTGGTCCTCTTCTACGGTGACATGTTCCCCGGCACGCCCACACTGGAGGCCCAGTACGTCTTCAAGGACATCGTCCTGGCGACCGGCGGCATGGTGGTAGCGGCGCGGGCACTGGGCGCCCGGCTGGTGCAATGACCCCAGCCCCGGCCGATGGGCTCCACCTCTACGGGAGGTGGAGCCCATCTCCCGTAGTGAGCCGGCGCAGCACCGCGGGCTCGCCCACGGTCGGGGGAACACCTGGTGGCCGGGCTCGTAGCCGAACGACACCTGATCGAGCTCAAGTTCAGGCTGCTTCCCCGGCGGAGGCGTCGATGTTGCGGTTGACCGCTGCGGAGCCCCGGTCCGGCTTGTGACGACTCACCGACCGGTCGCGGGCAGGTCGAGCTGGTGGTCGCCGCGCAGGATGGCGCTTTGCAGCTCGCGTAGTCGCCGTCCGGGGTCCAGGCCGGTGTCGCCTGCGATCCTGGCGTGGGCGATGCGATAGGTGGCCAGCGCGTCGGCGATGAGGCCGGACCGGTACTGGGCGAGCATGAGCTGACCAACGAGTCGCTGCCGGTGCGGGTGCTGGGCCACCATCTCGACCAGCGTGCCCAGTACGCCGGTGTGGTTGCCGACGTGCAGTTCGGCGTCCAGCCGCTCCTCCTCGGCCGCCAGTCGCTCCTGGATGAGCCTGTGGGTGAGTCGGTCGACGATCTCCGGAGGGCCGGCGTCGGCGAGCGGGGTGCCTCGCCACAGGGCCAGGGCCCGGCGCAGCGGGCCCAGCCGGTCGGCGTGGCGCGCGGTCTCCCGCGCCTGCTGCACGAGCGCCCGAAACCGGTGGACGTCGACGCACTGCGGGTCGGCGCGCAGCGTGTACCCGCGTCCATGGGTGGCCAGTTCGGCCGGCCGGGCGCCTTGGCCGAGGCCGAGCGCCACCCGCAGCCCGGAGACGTTGACCGCGATGGCGTGCCGCGCGGTCCGCGGCGGAGATCGCGGCCACGTGAGGTCGACCAACCGGTCGACGCTGACGACACGGTTGATCTCCAACGCCAGCAGCGCGAAACAAAACCGTTGTTTTCGCGGCCCGAGGGCGAGGCGGACCCCGTCCAGCCACGCTTCCACCGGGCCGAGCAGTCGAATGTCCATCGCCCCTCGTTCCACATCGGACATTCATTAATGCCTTTCTGACACTAACTGTCGTCACCCATTAGTGTCAAGCTGACATTTATGACGTAGTCTCATGGTCATGGCCGCCGTATCGCGAAGGCACGCCCGCCTCTACGTCACCGTCGACCTGGTGATCCTGACCATCCGGGAGGAGGGCCTGCACGTCCTGCTGGTCGAGCGCGGCAAGGAGCCGTACCAGGGACAGCTCGCCCTCCCCGGCGGGTTTCTGCGGGAGGGCGAGAACCTCCCCGACGCCGCCCGCCGGGAACTGGCCGAGGAGACCGGCCTGGACGACGCCCGCCTACACCTGGAGCAGGTGGCCACCTACGGCGAGCCCGGCCGGGACCCGCGGGACCACGTGGTCACCGTCGCCTATCTGGCGATCGCGCCCAGGCTGCCGGTCCCGATCGCCGGTTCGGACGCCCGTCACGCCCGATGGGAGCCGGTGGATCGGGTGGACCGGCTCGCCTTCGACCACAACGACATCTTCGCCGACGCCCTCGAACGCGCCCGCAGCAAGCTCGAGCACAGCACGCTCGCGACCGTGTTCTGCGCGGAAACGTTCACCATCGGGGAGCTCAGAAGGGTGTACGAGGCGGTGTGGGGCGGTCCGGTCGACGCACGCAACTTCAACCGCAAGGTGACCGGCACCGACGGGTTCGTGGTGCCGACCGGCGAGACCAGGCGCTCGGTCCCCGGCCGACCGGCGGCGCTCTACCGCGCTGGTCCGGCGAAGACGCTCTATCCGCCGATGCTGCGCACCAACATCGGAATGGACACGGATTAATACCATGCGCCCGTGACGCGGTCGCGGGATGCTGGTGTGGACGTCGTCGTCCTCACCGCGCTGGGTCTTGAATACGACGCGGTGTACCCGTACCTGGCCGATCCGCGGGAGCACGTCGACTCCGACGGCACGCGCTACGCGGTCGGCGTGCTGCGCGGCGGCGCCTGCCGGGTGGCCCTCGCGGTCATGGGTCCGGGCAACGTGGCCGCCGCCGCGCTGACCGGCCGTGCCATCGAGGAGTTCCGGCCACGCGCGCTGTTCCTGGTAGGGATCGCCGGCGGGCTCGTGGACGACACCAGACTCGGCGACGTGGTGGTGGCCACCCACGTGTACGCCTACCAGGGCGCCCGGGCCGAGCCCGGCGGCACACGGGTCCGCCCGAAGGGCTGGCCGCTGGCCCATCGCCTGGAGCAGATCGCCCGCGGCGTGGCGCGTACCGGTGACTGGACCGCGTCGCTGGGCGGCGGCGGTGGCGGCGCCCGGGTGCACTTCAAGCCGCTGGTCTCCGGCGACGTGGTGCTTGACACCCACACCGGACCGATCGCCGAGACGATCTTCCAAAACTTCAGCGACGCGATCGCGATCGACATGGAAAGCGTCGGCGTCGCCGAGGCCGCACTCCGCAAGGACTTCTACCGGGCGGTCACCATCCGAGGCGTGAGCGACGCTGCCGGCGGTCACAAGCGGCGCACCGACGCGCATGGCTGGCAGCCGCGCGCGGCGGTACACGCGGCCGCCTTCGCGGTCACCATGGCCGAGCGGGTCGTCCGACCGGTACCGGCGCCGCCGCCCGCACGGCGGGCCGAGACCGGACCGTGCCCGTACCCCGGCCTGGCCGCGTTCGGCGAGCAGGACGCCGACCTGTTCTTCGGCCGCGGCGAGCTCGCCGACGAACTCGCCGACCTGGTGACACGGCGACGGTTCGTCGCCGTCACCGGTCCGTCCGGCAGCGGGAAGTCGTCGCTGCTGCACGCCGGGCTGAAGCCACGCCTGCGCCCGCACGGGTGGGCCATCGCCGCGTTCCGCCCGCTGGCCGGCGTCCCCGCCGCCAAGGCCCTCGCCGCGGGCCTGCTGCCGCTGCTGCACCCGGAGGGCACCGACACGTCGCCGCGCCGGGCCGCGATGGCCGGCATGATCGCCGACGGGCGGCTGCCGGACCTGGTCGGCACGGTGCTGGCCGAGACCGGCGCGGCTCGCCTGCTGGTGTGCGTGGACCAGTTCGAGGAACTGGACGAGGGGGCGGCCGAAGACCTGGCCGGACTGCTGGCCAGACTGGCCACCGGTGCCCTGCCGGTGCACGTCGTGTTGACGCTGCGCACCGAGGCGCTGGACCTCGCGGCCGGCCGGCTCGGCCTGGGCGAGCTGGCCCGCACCTCCGTCTTCCTGCTCACGCCGATGCGGCCCGACCAGCTCCGGGCCGCCATCGAAGCCCCGGTCGGGCCGACCGGCGTCACCTTCCAGGAGGGCCTGGTCGACCGGATCGTGGCGGCTGGCGGCGCTTCGGCCTCGCTGCCGCTGATCCAGTTCGCCCTGACCAGGCTGTGGGAGGAGCAGGACGGGCCGCTGCTGACGCACGCCGTCTACGACGGCTTCGGCGGCTTCGAGGGCGCGCTGGCCGGGTACGCCGAACGGGTCTGGGCCACGGACCTCGACCCGGACGAGCGGGCCGCGGCCCGCCGCCTGTTGCCTCAGTTGACCCGCCCGATCGGTGCCGACGGCGTCGTGCGCCGCACCGCCCGGGCGGGCGCGCTGGACCCGGGCCTGCGGCCCGTGGCACGGCGGCTGGCCGCCACCAGGCTGGTGGTGGAGAGCGTGGACGCGGGCGGCGAGCCGGCCTACGACCTGGCGCACGCCGCCCTCGCGACGCACTGGCAGCGCCTGGCCGGCTGGCTCGCCGAGGAACGCGACTTCCGCGCCTGGCAGGAGGATTTGCGCGAGAGCCAGCAGCGCGGCGAGCCGCTGCGCGGGCAGCGGCTGTCCGAGGCCCGGCGGTGGCTGCGCGAGCACCCCCAGGACATCACCGGCGAGGAGCGCCGGTTCATCGCCGGCAGCCTGCACCGGCACCGCCGCCGGACGGCCGCGTGGCGCGGCGCCGCTGCCCTCATCGCCATCCTCGCCCTGCTGACCAGCACGCTGACGGTCATCCTGACCAAGCGCGGCGGCGAACTCGCCGAGCAGGTGCGGCAAAACGCCGCGCACGCGCTGGTCACCGACGCCGGCGAGGTCGCGCCGAACAAGCCGGACACCGCGGCGCTGATGACGGTGGCGGCGTACCGGGCCAACTCGGACCCGACCGTACTGGCCCACCTGGCCGGCCAGTACCAGCGGTACCGGTCGACCGACCGCCTTCTCCCCAGCGACGTGACGTACCTGCGACAGGTGCGGGTCAGCACCGACGGCCAGGTGATCGCGGCGGTCGGCACCGGCGGCGGCGTGCTCTGGCGCCTGAACGAGCAGCCGGCCACGCCCGTGTACCTCGACAGTGGACTGACCGGGATCGCCCTCAGCCCGGACGGGCAGCGGGTGGCGGGCATCGACGGGTCGAGGCGGGTCGCCGTCTGGGGGCAGGACGGCGCCAGGGTGGCGCTGGGCGAGTTCGGCAACCTCCTCACCGGTATCCCCTCGCTGCGCTTCGCCCCCGACGGGCGGCGCCTGCTCGCGGTGCAGCCCCGCGTCGGCCTGAAGGCATGGGACGTCGAGGGCCGGGCCGTCACCCTGCCCGCGGACGCCATCGATCAGGTCAGGGACGCCGAACGCGTCCAGGCGTGGTTCGGCCCATCCGGAGACGACCTCGTCGTGGCGGTGAACGGCACACTCACCGTCTGGGACCTGAGCACCAACGAGGACGCCCGGATGACCGGGGCCGGCGCGAACGGCGCGGCGGTCAGCAGCGACGGGCGTACGGCGTACACGTGCGCGGGCACGACGTTGACCGCCTGGAACCTCGTCACGCGGAAGAAGACCTCGTTGCCGGCACCTGGCGCGCGGTGCCCGGATCTGTCCGACTACGCGCTCGACGAGAGCGGCAGCGTTATCCACGGTGGCGTGCCGACCGACCACAGTGGTCGTTTCCTGGTCACCGGTGCTCCACTGGAGGGCCGCAACCAGCACCTCCGCGTCCGGGCGTCCCTCATGGACACTGAGAGACGCGCCATGGCGTATCCGGTGCTGCCGCCCAACAGCGGCCCCGTTCTCGCGTACGACATCGCCGCTGTCGGCGACACCGTCCGGGTGGTCAGCGCGGCCGGTTCGGCGATCGCGGTCGTGGACCTGGCACCCGCCGACTTCGCGCCGCTCAATCGAGGCCTCGAGCCGGACTTCGCCGCCGGCCCGCTCCTTGGGCCGGGACAGCCCGTGGCCGCCACCGCCGCCTCGAAACCCCCGGCTCTGTCCATCTGGGACACCGACACCGGCCAGCGAGGAACGACGGTCGCGGCCGGCAAGAACGAGACGCTGGTGCGGTTCGCCGCCGACGACCGGCTGCTGACCCGCGTCGCGCCCAACAATCTCGTGGTGCGGGACGTGCCATCGCTCGGCGTCGTGGGGCGACGGTTACCGCTGCACACCGAGCCGGAGGTGGTCGCGAACGGGCTCTTCTACGGCCTCTGCGCGGCCGACACCCCCGATCCGGACATAGTCGCCGTTCTCTTCGCCGGCTACGCCAGCCGGATCGACCTGCGATCTGGCACGCTGGTCGACCGGATCCGACTCTGGCGCGACCGGACGGAGCTGCCGACCTTCGCAGGCACCAACAGCTGTTCCCTCCGACCCCGACACGACCAGCTCGCGTTCGACAACAGCCGCACGGTCGAGGTGTGGAGCCTGACGGATAAGGCATGGGTGGCCAGTTTCCCGCTCGACCGTCCCGCCGAGATCGTGGACGTCAGGTTCAGCACGGACGGCAGCCACCTGGCCGTACTGGGCGCGGACGGCGCGCTGGACGTCTGGGACGTGGACCAGCGGCTGCGCGTCATCGAGGCGCTGACCGTGCTGCCAGCCGGCCTGCCGTACCACTCGATCGTGCACTTCCCGACCCGCGACCGGATCATCGTCAAGATCGGCGGCGGACTGCGGATCTGGGATCTGGCGCGCGACTCCATCATGGCCGAAATCGACATCGACTCGCTGAACGTGCGGCCCGTGCTCTCGGCCGACGGTGACACCCTACTCATCTGGATGCGGTCCGCCGGCCTGATGCGGATGCCGCTGGAACCGGAGCGCTGGGCCGAGCACCTGTGCCGCGCCATCGGCCGCGATCTGACCGCCGCCGAGCGCCGCACCCTCCCCCCGGGTACGCCCGGCACCCCCGCCTGCCCGCACTGATCCCGCGGCGCCTGATGAGCTCCCGGTTGCCGCCAAGAGCTCACCAGACGCTGATCAGCGGACGGGATCAGGGACAGAACGACTTGTGGGATTCGGCGTTGTCGTTGCCGACGGGGGTGCCGCCGAGATTGCGCCAGCGGTTGGCGCCGACGGGAGTCGAGTTGCCATTGTGGTTGTCGTCCGCGTAGAGACGCACCTCGCAGTCGGTGCGGTTCCATACCGACGACGCCTCGTTGATGACCTCGCCGCCCACGATCGGCCAGCTGTCGTTGCCGTAGTGGTAGTCGGCGTCACCGCGCGCCCAGTCGATGATCGGGCCTTCCCGGTTGCTGTTCTTGTAGACGCAGATCTCTCCGGGATCGCAGACGCCGTTGCGTAGCGGCGCGGCGACCGTCACGTCGTCGCTGTCCGGCGCCGCGGCGGCGACGCCGAGCCAGCCGCTCGCGGCTGCGCCGGCCACGGCGTCCGGCGCGTCGGCCGAAGTCAGGCCGGCCTGCGACTTGCCGCTGTCCACCTGCGACTGTGTGCCGGCGTAGGCGGGTGTGGCCGAGGGTGCGAGGACAGAGGCGAGGCCGACTGTCGCACCGGCCATGGCCAGCAACTGCCGGCGACGATTTGCAGTGTGCACGAGAATCTCCATTCTGGTTGAGTGTTCTATCGGTCGTCACGATGTCGACGTGGTGCAGGCCGTGAAGAGGCGGCGATCGGGCGCGCGCCGGCCGGCGCCGGATCACCGTGCGTCCTCGATGGGCTCGTCGCGGTAGATCGCGCAGACGAACTGATCCCAGTACCGTCCGGCGTAGTAGTGGTGGTCGCGCAGCACGCCCTCAACCTGGAAGAGCCGATTCTCGCCGCTGCGCAGTTGCGGCCAGTTGAAGCCGGGGACCTCGAGGTACAGCTTGCGCAGCGGGAACGTGTGAAACAGATGCCGTGCGAACAGCGCCACTATCTGCGCGGCGAGCCCGGTGCCAGCGCATCGCGGCTGGAACACGGCACCCAGATACGCGTGCCGCAGGCTGACGTTGGCGCCATATGCGACAACCAGACCGACAGGCTCATTGTCCTGGGCGCGCCGGGCGACATACTGCACGAGCACCTGCTTCCACAGGTCCGCGGTGAACCGGTCGAACGGTGGCGGGGCGCCGCGGTACCGCCAGCGAAAGCAGGTCTCCGGTTGGATGGCGAGGGTGTACAGAAAGCCCATGTCGTTCGGTTCGATGGGAGCCAACCGGAACGCGTGTGTCTCTAGCACCGGGACGAGCGGATCGACTGCCGGTTGCGCTCTCGCGGTGACGTCGGTGGGCCCGACGGGGTGCGGGTCCGGACCACCGGTCACCCGGATGGACAGGCCGGGAAAGGTCGCCTTCTCCAAGAGCGACAGCACCCCGCCAACACTCGTCGGCCGGCCGCTGGCGGAGTCGAGAGTGACGCCGCCGGCTTCCAGCCAGGTGAGCAGCCGCATCATGGCCAGGCTGTCCAAGGCCAAGTCGTCGACGAGCCGGGCGGCGTCGGGCAGCGCGGCGTGGTCGAGGCCGAGAAGGTCGGCAAGCTCGCGGCGGTACGCCTCCCGGCTCGGCGCCACCCTGCTCGGGTCAACTCTGCTCGGGTCACCTCTGGTGTCGAGGGTGGTCATCGAAAGCTTCCTTTCTGGACTGGTTGGATGATGCGGGCGCCGTCGAACTCGCCGGCCAGGTACCGGCGACGAGTCTCGGCGCGGCGAAGCTTGCCGGAGGAGGTCCTGGGCAGCCGCCCGGGTAGCAGCGTCACCACATCGGCCGGAGTCAGGCCGACCTCGTCGAGCACGGCGACGGCCACGTCATGGCGTAGCTGTGCGGGGTCCGCGGCGCGGGACTCGACCGCGACGACGAGCCGGTCGCCGGCATCGTGTGGCACGCCGAACGCGGCGGCGGCGCCGGGACGTACGCCGGACACCTGGGCCGCGGCCTCCACGTCCTGCGGGAAGATGTTGCGGCCAGCGGCGAACAGCACATCCTTGTACCGGCCACACACCACCAGCTCGCCATCGACGAGGTAGCCGAGGTCTCCCGTGCGCAACCAACATCCGGCCGGTGGCTGCGGCTCCCCCCAGTAGTGGCCCACGACAGAGGGGCCACGGATCTCGACGTGTCCAACGACCCGCTCGCCCACCGGGGCACCGGTGTGCCGATCGACCACGCGCAGCGTCGTACCCCGGACAGCGGGGCCGAGCCGGACGAGCCGCCGGGCCGGGCCGCCCGGCGTGGCCGGTACGGCGCGAGCGTGATGCTCCAGAGCACCTGGGTCGACGGCATCGACCCGCACGCCAGCACCCAGCGAAGAGAACGTGACGGCGAGCGTCGACTCGGCCAGCCCATACGCTGGCACGATCGCCAACGGGTCCAAGCCGTACCGGCCGGCGGCGCCGGCGAACTGGTCCATCATCTCCGCGTCGACCGGTTCGCCGCCGGTCAGCATGAACCGCACCGCGCGCAGGTCCAGCTCCTGATCCGCGGCCAGCAGGCGGGTCATGAGGTGGTACGCGAAGTTCGGCGCGCCGGTCGTCGTGGCCCGGTGCCGGGACAGCGCCTGAAACCAGCTCGCCGGACGTCGGGCGAAATTGAGCGGGGACTGCAGCACCAGCGGGCAGCCGGCAGACATCGGCAGGATCAGGAACCCGATCAGTCCCATGTCGTGGTAGAGCGGCAGCCAGGACAGCATCCGCGTAGGTCGGGGGCCATAGAAGTCGATCGCTTCCTTGATCGCCGCGATGTTCGCCGCCAGGTGCCGATGGGTAACCGGCACACCCCGCGGAGCCCGGGTAGAACCGCTGGTGTATTGAAGGATCGCCAGATCCTCCGGCGCCGGCCGGTGCGGGCTCGCGGGCACCGCCGCCCGCGCCGAAACCGCCAGTGCGGCCAGCGACACCACCCGAGTCACCTCGGCCAGCGGGGCCACGTCCGACTCCGCGACCACCAGGTCCAGGCCCGCGTCGGCGGCGATCGCGACCAGGTTACCCAGCCGACCCCGGGCCGGCGGCGGCAGGACGGTCACCGCCGCGCCGAGCAGCCACACCGCCTGAAGCGCGGCCACTAGGTCCACCCCGGTGTCACCGACCAGGCCGACCCGCGACCCACGCCCCACTCCGCCGGCGGCCAGCACGGTCGCCATTCGCCGGGCCTGCCCGTGCACGACCGCCCACGGCACCGCCGCGATGGTCTCGCCCGCGCCGCCCAACACAGTTAGCGCGCAGGTCCCACCGGCCCGATCAACAATCTCATCCACCACCGTCCGCATGGATGCACGATGAACCGCATCGGTCACAGTCGGATCAGAACCGGCCGGTACCACGGCGGAACGGGCGAGTCGATGTTGTATTTGGCCGGCGCGCTGCGGAGGCCGGGCCTGCCGGAAGGGTCGATGTCAGGCCGCTGTGGCGAGTTCGAGCTCCTGGTCGCGGCTGGGTGCCTGGGCGGCGGCGGGCGACGCCTGGGTCGTGTCGGCGTAGCGGGCGGACAGGGCGGTGTACGCCCGGGAGCGCATCGCCACGATCGTCATCACCAGACCGATCAACCCGGCACCGATGAACAGCAGCGCCATCGCGCGGTCCGGGCCGGTGCCGAACCAGCCGCCGATTGTCGCCGCACCCGCGCCGGTTGTCATGAACGGGATGACCCAGACCTGGGCGATGGGTCCGATGAGGAACGAGGTCACCGGCGAGGCCGCGGTCTCCAGGCTCTGCGCGAAGCCGAACACGCGGCCCTGCGTGGCCAGCGGGACGACGCGCTGGATGACGGTCTGCTCGGCGCTCTCGGCGACCGGGATGAGGATCAGGTAGATCAGGAAGCCGATGGTCAGCATGACGATCGAGGACCGGATCGGGAACAGGATGGTGACGGTCCACATCGCCATGTTGGCCAGCAGCAGGACGCGCACCGGGCGGGCGCCGAGGCCGCGGCGGGCGACGATCAGGCCGCCGATGATGAAGCCGGCGCTGCTGATGGCGAGCACCACGCCCCACGCCTCGACCGACACCAGCGTCAGGCCGTACGGGTCCATCAGCGCCATGAAGACGCCGCCCAGCAGGTTGTTGAAGGTGCTGAAGTACAGGATGGCGAGCAGGCCGGGCACCGCGCGCACTGCGGCGAGAGCGCCGCGCAGGTCGAACGCCGGGGCGTTGCCGGACTGCGGCTCGGGAGCGGGCTCGGGCAGCGAGATGGTGGACAGGTGCGCCAGGGCCAGCCCGGTCAGTGTCAGGGTGATCAGCAGCGACCAGCCCATACCGAGCAGCCCGATGGCGAGGCCGCTGAAGACCGAGGTGAGCGCGAACGAGATGCCGTTGACGGTGCCGACCAGGCCGTTAGCCCGGGCATGCTGCTCCTGCGGAACCAGCAGCGTGACCGAGGTGGACAGCGCGATGGTGCGCAGGTTCCCGGCGACGGCGCCGGCCAGCACGAGCAGGGTGAGCCCCCAGAACTCGGGCCGGCCCAAATCGCGGAGATTCTCCGCCGGGGTGACCAGGTAAAGGGCTCCCGCCAGTGCGTACGCCGTCAGCGACGCCACGCTGGAGACCAGCATCGAGGTTCTCCGCCGATGCCGGTCGACGAAGGTGCCGAAGTACAGGCCGCTCCCGGCGAGCATGAGCATGTATGCGCCACCGACCACAGAGGTCGCGATGACGGACTTCGTCTCCAGGTAGGCCCAGAAGGTCAACGCGAACCAGATGAGGTTGTTCGTCATGCCGGCCAGCAGGGTGTTGGCAACCAGTCGGTGGAAGGTGCGCATCGTGTCCGCCTTTACTATGATGACCGTAGTGACCTATCCTGGCGTCAGGCTATTTCACTATCATCATCATAGTCAAGTGGGTGACCATGAAACGCGCGAGCGGCAAGTCGCACTGCCCGATCAACTTCGGCCTCGAAACCTTCGGCGACCCCTGGTCGTTGCTGATCGTGCGCGACATCGTGTACTTCGGTAAGCACACCTTCAAGGAGTTCCTCGCCTCCGAGGAGAAGATCGCACCCAGCGTGCTGTCCGCCCGACTGACCCAACTGGAGGCAGCAGGAGTGCTCGTCAGCAGTCCCGATCCGGCCGACCGGCGACGAGTGAGCTACCAGTTGACCGAGACCGGGCTGGCGTTGATCCCCATCCTCGTGGAGATCGCCGCCTGGAGCGCACGCGTCGATCCACACACACAGGCCCCGATGGAGTGGGTCGACCTGGTCGATTCACGGAAGCCGGAGATGATCGCGATGATCACCGATACGGTACGCCGAGGCGGGTGCGTCTTCATTGGCGAGAACAGCGTCCTAGCGAAGCTGGGGGCACCGACGCTCGGCTAAGGCGCGCTTGGCAAGTCGTCGGGGCTGCCGGCCCCGCCCGACGCGCGGCCGCGGCTGGCCGACACGAAGGATAGGGATCTCCTGACGTTCTCGTGGGTGGTTTCAGGCCCGGCCTGGTAGTGGGTGGCGTCTCAGCATCCTGACGCAACCCAGCCACACTGTCCGCCGAGGATCTCAGACCACCCCCGGACCGCCGACCATCTGTAGAACCGTGCCCAGGCCGTGCACCGGGCCTTGGGTCCGAGGCAAGATCAACGTTCGGATCTTCAACGAAACTCCGCCGACGTCGTCTCTGGGGCTGTCGCCGACCATCAAGGTTTGGCTGCCCGGAACATCAAGCAGCTCCAGCGCGCGGGCATAGATCGCCGGGTCGGGCTTCACCAGACCTACTTCAAAGGACAGCACTACACCGTCGAGTAGACCGCTCACACCGACCCGATCGAGGAGCGGACGAATGTCCAGCCCAATATTGGACAGCACCACGATTCTGACGCCGCGCGACTTCAGTTCTCGAAGGACAGGGAGGGTGTCGATGAAGGGCACCCACTGATCCGGCATCACTGCGTACAGCGCGGCGATCAGATCGGGTTTGATGCCGGGATACAACGCGACCGTCCTGTTGAAGACGTCCCAATGGCGATCCTGGCTCAGATCGCGCTCGCTTCTGGGGTCGATCGTGTGGGCGTGCTGCCAGATCTGGTCAAGATGCTCACCCAGGCCCGCGATCTGGTCGGCGCTCAGGTCCGGCTCCGCGTTCCCCTGCTCGGCCAGACGGCGTAGAGCGGCCTCGATCCAACGACGGGCGTCGCCGCCCTCAACCAGCGTGGCATGGAAGTCAAAGATGACCCCCTTGATCGGTTCGGGCGCCTCGTTGATGATCACGCTGTAGCCTATCCGCCGCGCATCCTCGGCCTCGCATCAGAGTGCGATGGCAACCTTGTTCGTCGAGGTGGCCGACCATCCGGACTGGGTAACACTCAAGGAAGGTCCACCGGCGACCAGGGAGGCGGCGATGAAGGATTCGGCGGTCGCCGTCGCGGCAGCCCGAAGCTGTCCTGCGGGCCGACTAGTTGGCCGTCGTAGAGCCCGGCTTCTCACGAAGCCGGGCCCTCGTGCTGTACGCGAGTGGATCAGCGGGATAGACGGCGCAGGAATGCGTCGATCAAGCCGTTGGTGTCGCCGGGCACCAGGTTGGTGGCGGCCGAGGAGAAGGCGACGGATCGGCCGTCGCGGATGAGCACCCCGTCGTTGCTGGCCCCGTTGGGCTGTCCGCCGTCGGCCGCCAGGCTGACTCGGACGGTCGTGCCGGTGCGCAGGTCACGCAGGAACACGTCGGCCACGCCGTTGGTGTCGCCCGGCACCAGGTTGGCGGCGTCGGAGCCGAATACGACGTGCCGGCCGTCGGTGCTGATCATCGGGCCGTAGCTGCTTCCGCCGACGGTCTGTCCGCCGTCAGCCGCCAGGCTGACCTGGACGGTCGTGCCAGTGCGCAGATCACGCCTGAACACGTCGTTCACGCCGTTGGTGTCGCCGGGCACCAGCGCCGCCTCCGAGGTGAACGCCACGTAGCGGCCGTCCGCGCTCATCGTCGGGGAGACGGTGAGCGCGTCTGCCTGGGCGCCGGTGGTGGACACGTTGACCCGCCGGATGGTCCCGGTGCGTAGGTCGCGTTGGAACACGTCGTTCACGCCGTTGGTGTCGCCGGGCACCAGCGCCGCCTCCGAGGTGAACGCCACGTAGCGGCCGTCCGCGGTGATCACTGGCGCGTCGGAGGGGGCGTCGGCGTGCGCCCCGCTGACCAGGACGGTGGTACCGGCCCGCCGGTCACGCAGGAAGATGTCCGCCACACCGTTGGTGTCGCCGGGCACCAGGTCGGTGGCGTCGGAGACGAAGGCCACGAACCGGGCGTCGGCGCTGATGGCCGGCGCATAGCTGCGGGCGTCGGCCTGGGTGCCGCCGTCGGTCAGCGTGACCCGGCTGGTGGTCCCCGTGCGGCGGTCGTGGACGAAGCCGTCGTAGGCGCCGTTGGTGTCGCCCGGCACCAGGTTGGTGGCATCGGAAGTGAAGGACACGTACCGGCCGTCCGGGCTCATGGCCTGGCCGTAGCTGGAACTGTCGCCCGGCACACCGGCACTGGACGCGCTGATCCGGCTGGTGGTGCCGGTACGGCGGTCGCGGACCAGCACGTCCCAGGTGTTGTTGGTGTCGCCCGGCACCAGGTTCGGCGCGGCGGTGGTGAAGGCGACGTACCGGCCGTCCGCGCTCGCCGCGAAGGGCTCGCTGCGGTACTCCGTGGCCTGGCCACCGCTGCTGTCCACGCTGATCCGGCTGGTCGCCGGGGCCGCCGCGGCGGAGGCGGCAGGCGGAACGCCGGCGGCAAGACAGCCGAGCACGGCAATACCGCCGGCGGCAGCCAGGTGGACCGGACGGTGGGTGCGGGGACGGACATGCCGGTGCCGCATGGCAGGTGCCTCGAATCGAGTTGTCATACCCTGTTGGTCACCGGCTGGCCCCCGATTGTTCGCCGTTGTCCAGCACCCGACACCGGAGCGCGACGAGCCATCGAACTGCTCGCGGTCCCAACCCCGTCTGGCGCCAACGGGTCCGTGCGGCCCAGGCGTTCGCCGCCGCCACCGACCCCATCGGCCAGTTTCCCGACGTGCCACCGCACGACCTGCGCGCCGAACTCCTACGCGGCGCCACCACCATCCTCAGCAGCCCGGTCCTGATCACGTCACGCCCGGGGCAGGCTCCCTGAGATCTCGGCGATCGGTTCGGCGGCGTGCTCATTCCGGCCGAGGTGCTTCTGCTCTCGTCCACGATTTACGGTCGAGAAGACGGCCGGCGACCAGCGGTTCCGCCGCTGTCACCGCGAGTGCCAAGGCGGCGATCAGTCCGCCGGCCAGGGCGGTGCCGCGCGTTCCAAACGCCGGCAGGATGCCCGCGCCCAGCAGCGAACCGGCGGCGATTCCGACGTTGTAAGCGGCGGAGTTGCCCGCCGATGCCATGTCGGTACTTCCCGGTGCCACCGTCATGACTCGATTCTGCAAGCCAGTGGTCAGAGCCCCCATGGCGAACCCGGAGACGGCCAGCATCGCCACTGTCGGCACGGGAGTCCGAGCGAACGCGAACATGCCGAACAGCGATGCCGCGAGCAGGACCACGGGGCCGGTTACCGCCAGCCTCTGGTTACGGTCGCTGACAACGCCACCGGCGGCGATGCCCGCGAAGTCGGCAACACCCCGAATCAGCAACATCAGGCCGATGGCGGCCGGCGCGATGCCGGTGACATCGGTGAGGAAGACCGTCGTATACGTGAACACGGTGAAGAGACCCGCCACGGACAAGGCCGTGGTGGCGATCACCATCCAGTACCGGCCGCGGCTCGGGCTGCTCCCCGTGGCGGCGTGACTCTCGGCTACCGGAGCCTTGGGCATCACGACGACGACGGCCACGAACGCCACGAACGCCAGGCCGGCGAGGGCGTAGAAGGCCGCCCGCCAGCCGAGCTGCTGACCCAGCCAGGTGCCGGCGGGTACGCCGAGCATTGGACCGAGCGAGGCTCCGGCGAACACGACGGACGTCACCCTGCCCCGAATGTGCGGCGGGAACATCGCGGCCGCGGCGGGCGCGACCACCGCCCAGAACAGCGCCTGGGTCAAGGCGACCACGACTCTCGCGGTGAGCAGAACCGCGTAGTCGTGCGCGGTTGCCGAGACCACCGTGGCGATGACGAGGACCGCCAGCAGCGTACCCATCAGGAGCCGGCGTGGTATCCCCCGCGTCACGTGCGCGAGCGGCACGGATACCAGCACCACGGTGAGGGCGTAGCCGGTGACGAGGAGACCACCGTCCGATATGGACACGTGCATGTCCTCGGCGATGAGCTCCAGCAGCCCGATCGGGAGCGTCTCCATGGCGACGTAGCAGAACGCCGCGACGGAGAACGCCAACAGTGCGCCGACCGCCGCGTACGGCCGGCTCGTCCCGGGTACCGCTGATGGCGGGGCTTCAACCACTCGGTCTCCTCAACCCTCTCGTCACACGGTCGATGGCGGCGGTCAGGAGCTTCTCCGGGACCGGCGTGAGCGACCCAGTGACGCTCCAACACGGCCAACGTCCGACGCCATGCCCAACGAGGACGATTACCGCGCAGAGACGGCGAAGAGGGCCGCGTCGATGGCGTCGCTGAGCCGGCTCGGGTCGATTCCAGCTTCCAGGTCACCGAAGGCTCGCAGTACGGTCCGGCGGGCGTCGTCGTCGGTGGAACGTACTTCTGTGGCCGTGTTGCCCAGCATGCAGCCACGACCGGGGATGGCTCGGGCCCCGTCGAGTGCGTCGGTCAACAACTGGCGCACCCCGGACAGCGCCGGCTCTTGCGCTCGGAGTGCCGCAGCAGCCTCGCGTGCGTCTTCGGCGTAGTGGTCGAGGGCCTCAGGAAGATCGCGCGCTTGCCGCCGAAGGCCGCGTGCAGGCTGCTGGGAAGGACGCCCAGTTCGTCGCTGAGGTCGCGCATCGACGTGCCGACATACCCACGCCGCCAGAAGATTTCCTTGGCGTGGGCGATGACCTGGGTGTCGTCGAACGAGCGGGGTCGGCCGGTGACTGCCATGACGCGATGCTAGCTACAACGACTGGCACAACTCGTACGTCCTTCAGGACGACCCGGCCGAGGCAATCAACCAGCTCAAGCGAGACGGCCGGAACCTGGCACTGTTCGCCGGGGACGAGCGGCGAGCGCTGCCGCCGCAAATGGGCGTCGTTGACGAGTACCGGATCATTGTGAACCCGGTGCCCCTCGGTGGCGGCACCCGCGCTTGTTCGACGGCTTGTATCCGCGAACCGAACTACGGTTGACCCGGACGCGGCCGTTCGATTCGGGCGCACTTCTGCTCGTGTACGAGCCGACGCCCCAAACATCCAGCGCCATACGCCTGTCAACACGGCCGAGCGGCACCATACGCTGATCTGCCGGGTAGCGGCGGCGCATTGCTGCGCCGCCGCCCCCTCAGAACCGGACGTGCACGTTTCCA